>NZ_JAGIOD010000002.1:1500000-1728701 GCF_017876545.1 Brachybacterium sacelli
TGTCCTGCCACACCAGCACCTGGCCGTCGCAGGCGGGGCCGGCGCCGATGCCGATGGTCGGGACCTGCACGACCTCGGTGATGCGAGCGGCCACCGAGGCCGGCACCAGCTCGAGCACGATCGCCGAGGCGCCCGCGTCCTGGATCGCCAGCGCATCCTCGGCCAGCTGATCGGCGCCGTGGGCATCGCGTCCCTGCACGCGGTGCCCGGACAGGGAGTTGACCGATTGGGGGGTGAAGCCGAGGTGGCCCATGACCGGGATGCCGGCCTCGACCAGGGCACGGATCTGCGGCACGACCGCGTGCCCGCCCTCGAGCTTGACCAGCTCCGCGCCGGCACGGACGAGCTCCACCCCGTGCCGGACGGCATCGGCCGGTCCGGTCTCGTAGGTGCCGAAGGCGAGGTCGGCCACCACCAACGGCCGATGCACGCTGCGGGCGACCGCTCCGGTGAAGGTGAGCATGTCCTGATGCGTGGTGGCGGTGGTCGAGCTGTGCCCGAGCACCGTGGTGCCCACGGAGTCACCCACCAGCAGCACGTCGATGCCGGCCTCCTCGAAGGCTTGCGCGGAGAACTGGTCGTAGGCGGTGAGCATCGAGAACGGCCGCCCACGGTCCTTGGCGTCGTGCAGATGACGGATGCGTACCTTGGCGGGGCCGACGGGTCCGGTACCGGAAGAGGTGCTCACGATGATGCTCCTGGGCGGGTTCGGGTCAGAGGCACGGGGCCACCCGCGCCGCGCGGCCCGGCGGGGGACGGGGAGAGGGGGACCCGGTGCACATACAGCCTATCCGCGTGCCGGAGACGGACGCCGATGTGCCCGGCCCCGGGACGGGCTGTGACACTGTGTGGTCACGTCGGTGCCCAGGCCGACGCCGAGAGAGAGGTGCAGGACCATGACGCCGATCATGCGCAGGACGGTTCGGGGTGCGGCGACGGGCCTGGGAGCGCTGGCCCTCGTGGCGGGGGCGTCCTCGTGCAGCACGCTTCTCGGGGGTGAGGACGAGGGCGGACAGGAGACCTCGGCGGGTGAGGAGCAGGCTGCCGAGGACGAGAGCGACGCCGGGTCCGACGCGGGCGGTGAGGAGGCCGGGTCCGATGCGGGCGGCGACGAGGCCGCAGGTCGGATCGACGAGGCCGGGCTGACCGCCGCGGGCGATCGGTTCCTCGAGTTCCTGCAGGTCCTCGACGACGGCGACGCCGACACCGCGTGCGCCTTCGTCCTCGATCCCTCGACCGGGGAGCCCTTCGCCGGCGACAGGCTCGCGCAGTGCACCGAGATGATCGCTCCGAAGATGGAATCCTTGGAGCCGGGCAGCATGGACATCCTCGGTCGTTCGATGATCGAGACCATGGACAACGGCGACGGCACCGTGGACGTCACGGTCGCCGGACGAGATTTCCAGTACGTCCTGAAGCAGGCGCCGGACGGCGAGTGGTACGTCTCGAACGCCTGAGAGCTCCCCGCTCGCCCGCCGTCGTGGCGCGCCTGATCCTGAGGCACACTGGCCCCATGGAACATCTCCACGACGACGTCATCCGGAAGGTCACCGACAGCGACGTGCGGTTCATCCGCCTGTGGTTCTGCGACATCGCCGGGACGCTGAAGTCCATCGCGATCTCCCCGTCGGACCTCGAAGCGGCCTTCGCAGAGGGCATCGGGATCGACGGCTCCACGATCGAGGGGCTCACCCGCAGCTACGAGTCGGACATGATCCTGCGTCCCGACCCCGCCACCTTCGAGCTGCTGGCCTGGCGGGGTGAGATCAACGCGACCGGTCGGATGATGTGCGACGTGCTGACCCCGGACGGCGAGCCCGCCGCCTCCGACCCGCGGCGCGTGTTGCGGGAGGCGCTGTCGCGCGCCGAGGAGAAGGGCCTGGAGTTCTTCGCCCACCCGGAGATCGAGTTCTACCTGTTCGACGAGCCCTACCGGCGAGGCGAGCAGCTGCGACCGATCGACGGCGCGGGCTACTTCGACCACGTCCATCGCGGCCAGGGCCAGGACTTCCGCCGTACCGCGATCCAGCACCTCGAGGCCATGAACATCCAGGTCGAGTTCTCCCACCACGAGAACGGGCCCGGGCAGAACGAGATCGACCTGCGCTATGCCGACGCGCTGACCACGGCCGACAACATCGTCACCCTCCGCACGGTGGTCAAGGAGGTCGCGCTGTCGATGGGGCAGGTGGCGACCTTCATGCCCAAGCCGATGATCGAGCATCCCGGCTCCGGCATGCACACCCACCTGTCGATGTTCCAGGGCGGCAAGAACGCCTTCCACGAGCCCGGCGCCGAGTACGGCCTCTCCCGCCTGGGCCGGCAGTTCATCGCCGGGCTCCTGCGCCACGCCCCCGAGTACAGCGCGGTCACCAACCAGTGGGTGAACTCCTACAAGCGGCTGTGGGGCGCGCAGGAGGCCCCGAGCTACGTCTGCTGGGGCCACAACAACCGCTCCGCCCTGGTGCGGGTGCCGTTCCACAAGCCCACCAAGGGCACCAGCTCCCGCGTCGAGTTCCGTGGCCTGGACTCCTCGGCGAACCCCTACCTCGCCCTCGCGGTGCTGCTGGCGGCGGGGATGGCGGGGATCGAGGGCGAGTACGAGCTGCCCGAGGGGGCGGAGGACGCGGTGTGGGACCTCTCCGAGCGCGAACGCCGCGCCATGGGCATCGAGCCGCTTCCCACCGACCTGTTCCGGGCGTTGGAGAGCTTCGAGGGCTCCGAGTTGATGGCCTCCACGCTCGGGGAGCAGGTCTTCGAGTTCTTCCTGCGCGACAAGCAGCAGGAATGGCAGCGCTACCGCGAGCAGGTGACCGACTACGAGCTCGCCTCGACCTTCAGCCGGGTCTGAGGAGACCCGAGGAGAGGAGCGATCGATGGCGACCGAGCCGCCCACCACCACCGGTGCCCTCGCGCGCCTGGGCTTCAGCCGCACCGACCGGGTCCGCCGCTTCCTGGACGACCCCGTCCTGGCCGCCCTCGGCCCGGGAGCCGTTCAGCGCCTCGGGGCGACAGCCGACGGCGACGACGCGGTGCTCGGCCTGCTGCGCCTGGCGGAATCCGCCCAGGAGTCCGGGCAGCAGTCCCTGATGGACGACTTCCTGGCCTCCGTCGGGACGCGGGGAAGCCACGGGGAGCGACTGATCTCCCTGCTGGGGACCTCCGTCGCCCTCGGTGACTTCCTCGCCCGCCACCCCGAGTGCCTCGAGGCGCTGCGGGAGGGGGACGACGACCTGACCGTGAACGCCGCCGCGGTGCGCGGCTCGCTGCTGCGCGCCGTCGGCGCGGACCCGTCGGCCGACGTCCCCGTCGCCGGGGAGGGCGCGCGCGAGATGCGCGACGCACTGCGGGTCGCCTACCACGAGCGGCTGGTGCAGATCGCGGCGGCCGACGTCCTCGCCCCCGATCCCACCGCCCTGCAGCCCCAGGTCTCCGCTGCGCTCAGCGATCTCGCCGACGCCGCCCTCGATGCGGCAGCCGCGATCGCCCGGGCGGCGGTCGAGGGACACGAGAAGATCCGCTGGGCCGTGATCGCCCTCGGCAAGACCGGAGCCCGGGAGCTGAACTTCCTCTCCGACGTCGACGTCATGCACGTGATCGCCCCGGCGCAGGGACGAGAAGGCGGCGAGCACGGTGATGTCGATGACATCGATGAGGAGGAGCTGGTCGCCCTCGGCTCCGCACTGGCCCGTGAGCTCGCCCGCGCCGCCTCGGACCGCACTGCCGAGGGTTCCCTCTGGCAGGTCGACGCGAACCTGCGCCCGGAGGGCAAGGACGGACCGTTGGTGCGGACCCTGGACTCCTACCGCCGGTACTACGACCAGTGGGCGCACTCCTGGGAGTTCCAGGCGCTGCTGAAGGCCCGTGCCGCCGCCGGCGACCTCGACCTCGGACACGCCTTCGAGGAGATGGTCGAGCCATGGGTGTGGCAGGCCTCGACCCGCGACAGCTTCGTGGAGGACACCCGGGCGATGCGCCGCCGCGTCGTCGCGCACATCCCCCGCGGGGAGGTCGACCGCAACATCAAGCTCGGCCCCGGGGGCCTGCGCGACGTCGAGTTCACCGTCCAGCTGCTGCAGATGGTCCACGGACGCACCGAGGCGCGACTGCAGAGCCGCTCCACCCTGGAGTCCCTGGCACGCCTGGGGGAGGGCGGCTACATCTCCCGTGACCACGTCACCGAGATGGACGAGGCCTACCGCTTCCTGCGCTGCATCGAGCACCGTCTGCAGCTGCACCGGATGCGGCGCACCCAGGTGCTGCCCACCTCCGGGGCGGACCTTCGGCGCCTCGCGCGCACCCTGGGACTGACCCAGGACCAGTTCCACCAGCGGTACAACCGCACCCGGCGCCGGGTGCGGCAGCTGCACGAGGAGATCTTCTACCGGCCGCTGCTGGTGACCGCCTCGCAGCTCAGCGACGGAGAGATCGCCCTGACCCCTGAATCGGCGACGGCCCGGCTGGCCGCGATCGGCTACCGCGATGGCTCCCGCGCGCTCGGCCACATCTCGGCGCTGACCGAGGGCATCTCGCGGCGCGCCAGGATCCAGCGCCAGCTGCTGCCGGCCATGCTCGAGTGGTTCGCCGACGGGATCGACCCCGACCTCGGACTGCTCTCCTTCCGCCGCCTCTCGGACACCATCGGCTCCGCCCACTGGTATCTGGGCCTGCTGCGCGACTCCGGCCTGGCCGCCAAACGTCTGACCAGGGTGCTGTCGGCGAGCAGGTTCGTCGGCGAGCAGCTCGAGCAGATCCCCGAGGCGGTGCGCTGGCTGGCCCGCGACGAGCTGCTGAGGCCCCTGTCGCGCGACGTGTTGGGCCGGGAGTTCCTCGCCGTCATCTCCCGCGTCGACTCGGTGGAGGTCGCACGCGACGTGCTGCGCCGCTCGCGCAGCCGGGAGCTGCTGCGCATCGCTCTGGCACATCTGACCGGTGTCGCCACGCCCGCGCAGGTGGCACGGGCGCTGACCGACCTCGCCGAGGCAGTGCTCGAGGCGGGTCTGCTGGTCGCTTTCCACGTCGTGGCCCGCGAGCGGAAGGTCGTCGACGATGACGCGGAGACCCTGGACGGCATCGACGAGGTCGACGTGGACACCGCCAAGCGGCTGCGGGAACGGCGCTCCGACCCGGCCCGGGCCCTCGGCATCGAGATGGCGATCATCGCGCAGGGCAGCTTCGGCGCCCGCGAGATGGGGTACGCCTCCGACGCGGACGTGCAGTTCCTCGGCATCGATCACGGGGCGGGCGACAGCGCCGGGGAGATCGCGATCGCGGTGGCCACCCAGACCCAGAGGATCCTCAACGCGCCGGCTGCCGGGGCGGACATGAAGGTCAGCGCCGACCTGCGCCCCGAAGGGAAGGTCGGGCCGCTGGCCCGCAGCCTCGAGGCGTGGACCGACTACTACCGACGCGACGCCCAGACCTGGGAGAAGCAAGCGCTGGTGCGGGCGCGCCCGGTGGTCGCATCGGCCGCTGTCGCCGAGCAGCTCGTGACGGAGATGGATCGCCACCGGTACCCGAGCGGGGGACTCGACGACGGCTCGCGCCGGGAGATCGTGCGGATGAAGGCGAGAGTCGAATCCGAGCGGCTGCCTCGCAACGCGGACCCCTCCCGGCAGGTGAAGCTGGGACGCGGTGGCATGACGGACGTCGAGTGGTGCGCGCAGATCCTCGCCATGGACCACGGCCACGAGGTCGAGGCCCTGCGCACCACCCACACCCTGACCCAGCTGGAGGCGGCGGCGGAGGCCGGGCTGATCGCGGGCCGTGAGGCCCAGGAGCTCTCGGAGGCCTGGGCCCTGGCCTGGCAGGTGCGCCGCTGCCTGTTCCTGTGGAAGCGGCGCGAGGGCGACGTGCTCCCGTCGGACCGCACCGAGCTGCTGGCGCTGGCCTGGCTGATCGACGGCGACGACACCTCCGCCTCCGACCTCGAGGAGCGATATCTGCGCCTGACCCGCCGCGCACGGCTCATCGCCGAACGCCTCATCTTCGGGGCCGAGGACTAGTCGTTGCTGGCCAGAACGGTGCCGACGTCAACCGGTAGCGGGCGATCGTGCATGTATCCTGATTCCGTGGAGAGGCAGCAGCGATTTCGGGACCCCCGGCCGGGAGATGGCCGCGGGGTCTTCGACGAGCGCTCGTAGCGCATCAGGTCTCCGCAGGTACGGCCGGGGGAAGCTCTCACCCTCGCCGATTTGCAACCCTTGTGGGGACCTTCTCATGTCGACTACCGATTACCTGACCACTGACCAGCTGTCTCGAGCGCTGACCCTGCGTGACCTCACCGATCCCGCTCATGGCGAGCACGCCATGCAAGCCCTGCTCGACGCGGTGGTGACCGCGCTGCAGTCCCGATGGCGCAGCACGGTGCGCCACGTGCGCAGCTCTCCGATCGTGCCGGTCCGCGAGAACTACGACCGTCTCGGCTACGGCCCGGACGATGTCACGCGCGACCACCGGTACACCCGGTACATCTCCTCGACGGTGATGCTCCGCAGCCACACGAGCGCGGATGTCACGACCGCGCTGGAGGATTATGCGGGCCGTCGCGACGTCGACGAGCTGCTGGTGGTCCCCGGCCTCGCCTACCGGCGCGACGCGGTCGATCGCCATCACGTGGGCGAGCCGCACCAGGTGGACCTCTGGCGCGTGCGCAGCACTCCGGACACCGATGACGGCGAGTTGCTCGCGATGATCGGCTGCCTGGTCGACGCGGTGCTCCCGGGTACGGAGTGGACCGCGACCGATGCGGTTCACCCGTACACGGTCGGCGGGAGGCAGATCGACGTGATCCACGACGGCGAGTGCCTCGAGCTCGCCGAGTGCGGGCGAATCCATCCCGAGGTGCTGCGCGGCTCCGGGCTCGACCCCGAGCAGTGGTCGGGACTCGCGCTCGGCATGGGGCTCGAGCGCGCGCTGATGCTGCGCAAAGGCATCCCCGACATCCGGTACCTGCGGGCAGAGGACCCCCGCATCGTCTCCCAGATGCTCACCCTGGAACCATGGCGGCACGTCTCATCCCTGCCGGCGAGCCGCCGTGACCTCTCCGTGGTGCTGGACGCCGAAGAGGACGAGGAGACCCTGGGCGATCGCATCCGCACCGCCCTCGGGGACGATGCGGACGTGATCGAGTCCGTCGAAGTGCTCAGCCGCACCGCCCACGGCGACCTCCCCGAGGCTGCACGCTCCCGCCTCGGCACGCAGGAGGGCCAGGTCAATCTTCTGCTGCGGATCGTCCTGCGGCCCCTCGACCGCACGCTCACCTCGGACCAGGCCAACGCGATGCGCAACACGATCTACCGCGCCGTGCACGAGGGGCCGGTGTTGGAGCTGATCTGACTGGCGCCGATGACCTCCGGCGCGTCCGGGCTCCGCACCCTCACCGCACCGCGGACCCGACGTACCGTGTTCCCTGACCCCGTCGCCCACCGCGCCCGCCCGCGCGCTCCCGAGGAGCCATGACCACCCCGAAGCTCAGCGCCGACACCCCGCGCGGCCGCATGTACCGTCTCGAGCCCGAGGGGCCGCTGCTGTACCCCTCGATCACGACCGTCTCGGGGATGCGCGCGAAGGACCATCTGCAGGGCTGGTACGCGACCATGGCCTCCAAGCGAGCCCTGGAGATGTACGCCTGGCTGGACCGCAATCCCGGGCGCGCCGCGGCCGAGATCTCCCGGGTCTCACGGGACACCTGGGGAACCCAGAAGCGCATCGCGGCGGCCGCCCCCGAGTACACGCGCACCGCCGCCGATTTCGGCACCCTGGTCCATGCGGCCTGCGAGCTGTGGGGGACCAGCGGGTCCCGCCCCACGGCGGACGAGGTGAGCGGCCTCGCCGAGTCCATGCGCGCCGGACAGGGCGCGTTCGCGACGGAGAAGGACCCTCGCGCCCTGGTCTCCCGGGCCGATGTTCGCCTGGACGGCTACGCCCGCTTCCTGGAGGACTACCAGCCCGAGTTCGTCGAGGTCGAGCAGACCGTCGTCAACCACACCGTGGGCTACGCCGGCACCACCGACGCGATCGTACGGATCGGCAACACCCTGCTCAGCGGCGACATCAAGACCTCGAAGAAGGTGCGCGGCGACTACGCCCTGCAGGGGGTCGCCGTCTGCCGCGCCGAGCAGCTGCTGGACGACGACGGCACCGTGCGGGAGATGCCGGAGCTGACCGGGGCGTTCATCATCCACCTCCCGGAGGCCGGGGGCTATCAGGTGGTGCCGCTGCGCACCGGCGACGCCGAGTTCGAGGTGTTCCGCTCCCTGCGCAGCGCCTGGTCGTTCGAGCCCGACGAGTGCGCGCTCGGCACCGCCTCCGGACCGAAGGACCTGGTGCTGTCGCTGCTGCGCGCCAAAGGGGGGATGGACGCACTGGACTGACCGCGCGTCGGGTCATTCCGGCCGCAGGATCCCCTGGGCCCGGGCCTGCGCCACCGCCTGCGCGCGGCTGGTGACGGCGAGCTTGTCGAAGACATGCACGAGATGGGTCTTCACGGTCGCCTGTGAGAGGAACAGCTCGGTCGCGATCTGCGCATTGGTGCGGCCCTCCGCGACCCGGGTCAGCACCTCGAGCTCCCGCACGGACAGCACGGTGTCCGCGGAGCGGCTGCGCAGGCGGTGCGAGATCCGGGGGTCGACGGCCGCCGACCCGGTGTGTGCCCGGCGGATCGCCGCCGCCAGCTCCTCGGCCGGGGAGTCCTTGAGCAGGTATCCGCCGGCACCGGCGTCCATGGCGGCCGTGACGTCCTGGTCATTGTCGTAGGTGGTCAGCACCAGGATGGTGGGCTGGGAGCCCACGGCGCGCAGGGAGGGGATCACGTCCGTGCCGCGCTGCTGCCCCTCACCGAACCGAAGGTCCAGCAGTACGACGTCGGGAGAGCTGGAGCGGGCCTGTCGCACGGCCTCCTGCGGGGTGGCGGCCTCACCGACCACCTCGAGGTCGGCCTCCGCGCCGAGCACGGCGATCAGTCCTCGGCGCACGATGGCGTGGTCGTCGGCCAGCAGCACGGTGATCATGGGGACTCCTCGGGGCGGGGGAGGGGCTCCTGGGCCAGCGGGAGCACCACTTGGACGGCCGTGCCCGCGCCGGGCGCGGTCTCGATCACGAGGGCGCCCCCGACGGACGCGGCCCGGGCCCGGGCCGACCGCAGCCCGAAGCCGGCGACCTGCTCGGGCACGAAGCCGCGCCCGTCGTCGACCACGTCCAGCAGGATCTGATGCTCGTGCCTGGAGACGGTGACGATGATGCGCGGGGCGTCGGAGTGCTGGACCGCATTCGCCAGCAGCGACTCCACCAGGCGGAGCAGGGCGCGGGCCGTGCTGCGGGGCAGCTCCTCCAGCTCCTGGTCCGTGAGATCGTCCCGCAGCTCCACCGCGCCGGGGCCGACGGCGGTGGCGTCTGCGGTCAGGCGTCGCAGCTGCTCACGCAGCTCCGGTCCGGTGGGCACGTCGACGTCGGCCGCGTCGACGAAGCGGCGGGTCTGCTGCCCGGTGCGGGCGGCGGCGGCCCGGGCCTCCTGGACCAGGGATCGCGCCTCGACCGTCTCCTCCCGTTCCAGCGCGGCGGTGGCCGCATCCAGCAGCAGGTGGATCGACAGGTTCGACTGGGCGACCGTGTCATGCAGCTCGCGGGCGACCCGGTCGCGCTCGGCGGCGGTGGTCGCGGCGCGGGTCTGCTCGGCGATCATGTCACGTGCCCGGGCGAGCTGCTGCGCCAGATGGGTGCGGCGGTCGACCTCGCGCTGCAGGGCGCGCACCGTGATCACCACGGCGAGCGCCACCAGGGCACCGATGACCGGTCCGGCGATCTCTCCGGGTGCTGGATCCTGTGACCAGCTGGTGTACCCCAGCACGGCGATGGCGGTCACCACCACGAGGCCGAGCAGACCCCCCGTCCAGGGCATCGCGTACAGCACGGCGAAGTCGAGGCCGAAGGCCACCCAGACCGCGTCGGGCCCGAGGAAGAAGGTGCCGGACCACAGCACGACGCTGGGGCCGAGATGGGCCAGCGCGCCCCACGAGCCCTCCGGTCCGGCCCGGCGGCGCAGCGCTCGGCGGGCGCCGACCGAATAGACGGTGGTGACCGCCGCCAGCAGCACCAGCGTGAGGGCAGCCCCGTCGGCCGGGCGGGGGAGCAGCACGATCACCGCCGCGACGACGACCATCGCGTACACCAGGGCGTGCACGGCCCAGCGCAGAGCAGAGGCGAAGGGTGTCGGCGTGAGGTCCGGATCCAGGGCCTCCCGGCCTGTTCCCGTCGCGTGGCGCCCGTCCATGGGGCGACCCTATCCGCACCGCTCGGCCGGCGCCCCTTGCCCCCGGTTGAACACACGTATAGCGTGTTGAACGTCTGTTCAGTCACGGGAGGTGCCATGGTCGAGCAGCCGGCCGACGAGAGGATCCTGCAGGCGGCCCTGCGCCGCTTCGCGGTCGACGGACTGAGCGCACCCCTGCGCCGGGTCGCCCAGGACGCCGGGGTCAGTGCGGGGCTGATCATCCATCACTTCGGTACTCGCGAGAAGCTGCTGGAGGCGTGCGACGCCCGCGCGCTCGAGGTCGCCCGTCGCGAGAAGTCCAGCGTGCTCACGCACGGGGCCGGAGAGCTCATGGCACAGATGGCCGACGTCGAGCGCTACGCACCGGTGATCGGCTTCGTCCTGCGCCGGCTCCAGGCCGGTGGGCCGCTCGCTCAGCAGCTGGTCGACGACTTCGCCGCGCGCGCCGTGGAGTACCTCGCCGAGGGCGTCGAGTCCGGTCGCATCGCGCCCAGCCACGATCCCGAAGGTCGCGCTCGCGTGCTCAGCGAGATGGCGCTGGGCGCCCTCCTCCTGCAGCTGCCCGCCCAGCGCGACCACCTCGACCTCGACGAGCTGCCGCGATGGCTGAGGGGGTACAGCGAGCGCATCATCGGCCCACTGCTCGAGCTCTACACCGTGCCCCTCCTGACGGACTCCAGCTTCCTCGACGCCTACCGCGACGCCCACACCGCCCAGCCCGATCCACCGACCCCTTGACCGACGAACGGGGAGCAGCAATGACCAGCACCGAGACCGCCGCATCCGCCGCGGCCACCGCCGACACGACCGTCGTCATCCGCGATCTGACCAAGACCTTCGGCACCACGCGCGCGCTCGATGGCTTCTCCCTCACCGTGCCCACCGGGAAGGTGACCGGGTTCCTGGGCCCCAACGGCGCCGGGAAGTCGACCACGATCCGCATCCTGCTCGGGCTGCTGAGGGCGAGCTCGGGCGCCGCCGAGGTCCTCGGGATGGACCCGTGGTCCCATGCCGTGCAGATCCACCACCGCCTCGCCTACGTCCCCGGCGATACCAACCTCTGGCCGAACCTCACCGGGGGAGAGGCCATCGATGTGCTCACCCGCACCGAACGGAGCGCCGCGCACCGGCACCGCCGCGACGAGCTGATCGAGCGCTTCGAGCTGGACCCGACCAAGCGCTGCCGCACCTACTCCAAGGGCAACCGCCAGAAGGTCTCGCTCATCGCAGCCCTCTCGCGGGACGTCGACCTCTACGTCATGGACGAGCCCACCTCGGGATTGGACCCCCTGATGGAGGCGATCTTCACCGACGAGGTCAGCCGGCTGCGGGCCGACGGACGGACCGTGCTGCTGTCCAGCCACATCCTGGCCGAGGTCGAGAAGCTCTGCGACACCGTCACCATCATCCGCGCCGGCCGTGACGTCGAGAGCGGGACGCTCGCCCAGCTCCGCCACCTCACCCGCTCCACGGTCGCAGCGACCACGGATGTCGACGCGTCACCCCTGGAGCGGACCGAGGGCGTGCACGACCTGGTCGCCGAGGGCGGGCGGGTGCGCTTCGACGTCGACGACTCGGCCGTCCACGACGTGCTGCCCGTCCTGGCGCGGATGGAAGCCACCGGCCTCACCATCACGCCGCCCTCCCTCGAGGATCTCTTCCTGCGTCATTACGGCGACGATCTGGGCGTCGACGCCGCCGAGGAGGGCCCGCGATGACGACCCTCGACCCCGCAGCCACCCCGCGCCGCACCCACCTGCGCTCGGTACGGCCCGCCTCCCCGCTGACCGGTCTCGGCCTGCTGGTGCGGCTGTTCGGGCGCATGTCCCGGCTGCAGATCACGGTCTGGACCGTGGCCATGTTCGTCACCGTCGCCGCTTCGGTGGCGGCGCTCGAGGAGGCCTACCCCGACCAGCAGGCCCTCGATGCCCGCGCCGCGCTGCTCGGGAACCCCTCGGCCGTGCTGATGACCGGACCGGCCTTCGCCCGCGAGGACTACACCCTGTGGGCGGCGGTCGCCAACGAGCTGTTCCTGTACATCCTGCTCGCCGGTGCGATCATGAGCATCCTGCTGATGGTCCGCCACACCCGCACCGAGGAGGAGGCCGGGCGGCTGGAGATGCTGCGGTCCCTGCCCACGGGTCGCCTTGCTCCCGCAGTGGCGGCCCTGCTCCTCGTCGCCCTCGCGAATCTCGCCCTCGGCGCCGCGGTGAGCATCGGCGTGCTGGTGACCGGGGCCGCGGGCCTCGATGCACTCGGCTTCGGCGTCGCCACTGCCCTCACCGGGCTGGTCTTCGCCGGTATCGCCGCCGTCACGGCCCAGCTGACCGAGCACGGCGGCACCGCCTCCGGCATCGCGCTCGGTGCCCTCGCCGTCGCCTTCTTGGTGCGCGGCGTCGGCGACGTGCTCGAGGCAGAGGGGTCGTGGCTGTCCTGGTTCTCGCCCCTGGCCTGGGCGCAACAGTCCAAGGTCTTCGTCGATCTGCGGTGGTGGCCCCTGGCGGTGTCCGCCGCGGCGATCGTGATCCTGTTCGTCCTCGCGGGTGCCCTTTCGCGCCACCGCGACCTCGGCTCGGGACTGCGCCCGGCCGCGGCCGGGCCCGAGGCCGGCTCGTCGGCGCTGCGGGCATCCGGGGGTCTGGCGCGACGCCTGGTGACCCCGATGATGATCACCTGGGCGATCGGACTGTTCCTGTTCTCGATCGCCTTCGGGTCTTTGGCCTCCTCCCTCGAGGACATGGTCGACCAGATCCCGACCATCGGGGAGTTCGCGCCACTGGACCTCGACGATCTGACCCGCTCGTTCACGGCGTTCATCCTGATGATGCTCACCCTCGGGCCCGTCGGCCTGATCGTCGCGGGCGTGCTGCGACTGCGCTCCGAGGAGCAGGCGGGGCGCCTGGCCGGCGTGCTGCTGGCCGGCACCTCGCGACTCGGCATGGCGCTGAGCTGGATGCTGGTCGTGGCGCTCGAGGCGTTCGCCCTCCAGGTCCTCCTCGGCCTCGGCACCGGCATCGGGGTACGGATGGCCACCGGGGAGGCCTCCTGGATCGGTGACGCCACCCTCGCTGCGCTGGCCTACCTGCCCGCTGTCGCCTTCATCGGCGCCCTCACCCTGGCCCTGTACGGGCTGCGGATCCGCCTGGCGGGCCTCGCCTGGCTGGTGGTGATCTGGGCCGCCCTGGACACCTTCCTCGGCGACCTGCTGCAGCTTCCGCAGTGGGCGCGCGATCTCTCGCCGCTGCACCATGTGCCCTTCGTGCCCGACGCGGATCTCGAGGCGACATCGCTGGTGGTGATGAGCCTCCTCGCCCTGGCGCTCACCCTCCTCGGGCTGCTCGCCCTGCGGCGCCGCGACCTGGCCGCGGGCTGAGGAACGCCGACGGCCGGCCCGGAACCCCGCGGGGAACCTGACCGGCCGTCGATCATGTCTGCTCCGAGCGCTGCTCAGAAGGCTCAGATGTCGTAGTAGAGCTCGAACTCGTGGGGGTGCGGGCGGAACCGGAATGGGTCGATCTCGGTGGTGCGCTTGAGCTCGATCCAGGTCTCGATGAGGTCCTCGGGGAACACGTCGCCCTCGGTGAGGAAGCCATGATCGGCCTCGAGCGCGTCGAGGGCGGCGCCGAGGGACTCGGGCAGCTGCTTGATCTGCTTGTGCTCCTCCGGCGGCAGCTCGTAGAGGTCCTTGTCGATCGGCTCCGGCGGCTCGATCCGGTTGCGGACGCCGTCGAGGCCGGCCATCAGCTGCGCGGCGAAGGCCAGGTACGGATTCGCCGAGGGATCCGGCGCGCGGAACTCCACGCGCTTGGCCTTGGCGGAGGCGCCGGTGACCGGGATGCGGATCGCGGCCGAGCGGTTGCGCGCCGAGTAGACCATGTTCACCGGCGCTTCGAAGCCGGGCACCAGACGCTTGAAGGAGTTCACCGTGGGGTTGGTGAAGGCCGTCAGCGAGGGGGAGTGCTCGATGATGCCGCCGATGTACCAGCGGGCGATGTCCGAGAGACCGCCGTAACCGCGCTCGTCGAAGAACAGCGGTTCGCCGTCCTTCCACAGCGACTGGTGGGTGTGCATGCCCGAGCCGTTGTCGCCGAACAGCGGCTTGGGCATGAAGGTCGCGGTGCGGCCCGCGTCCCACACGGTGTTCTTCACGACGTACTTGAACTTCATGACGTCGTCCGCGGCCTGCAGGAGCGTGTTGAAGCGGTAGTTGATCTCCTGCTGGCCGGCGGTGCCGACCTCGTGGTGGGCGCGCTCGACGTCGAGCCCGGTCCTGTCGAGCACCGCGCAGATCTCATCGCGCAGGTCAGCCATCTGGTCGTTCGGCGGCACCGGGAAGTAGCCGCCCTTGAGCCGCGTCTTGTAGCCCTGGTTGCCGCCGAAGTCGGACTCGTCGCGATCGGTGTTCCACACCGCCTCGTCGGAGTCGATGCTGTAGAAGCCGGAGTTCACGCCGGTCTTGAAGCGCACGTCGTCGAAGATGTAGAACTCGGCCTCGGCCGCGAACAGGGCGGTGTCCGCGATGCCCGTCGAGCGCATGTACTCCTCGGCCTTGGCGGCCACGGTGCGCGGGTCGCGGGAGTAGGGCTCGTCGGTGAACGGATCCACGATCGAGAAGTTGATGATGAGCGTCTTGCGCTCCCGGAACGGATCGAGGTAGGCCGTCTCCAGGTCCGGGACGAGCTTCATGTCCGACTCGTGGATCGCCTGGAAGCCGCGGATGGAGGAGCCGTCGAACAGCTGCCCGGTCGCGATCGCGTCCTCGTCGAAGGTGCTCGCCGGCACGTTGAAGTGCTGCATGATGCCGGGAAGGTCGCAGAAGCGGACGTCGATGAACTCGACACCCTCCTCCTCGATGTACTTCACGACCTCGTTGGGATTGTTGAACACGTCTCCTCCATCCGCACCGTGGGGCGCGCCTGTCTGGTTGTCCCCGGGGGGCGTTCACCGTCTCGAGCTCCGGGCGGATGCTGTTCCGGCCCGTACTCGGCTGGGGACAAGCTTAGGCGCTGTGTGTCCGGGGTCCGCCTCGCGCCCACGGCTCCCAGATCTCCTCGATATGCTCGGCGTCGTGATCGATCGCAAGGAACTGGGCGCGTGGATGGACGGCGCCCCGAGCTCGCCGGACTACGTCAGGGGCTCCTCGCTGGGCCTGCCTGCGAGCGGCCCCGGCGCGGTCGCGCCCTTCTGGCGCCGGCCCCTCTCGCTGCTGCTGGACTGGGGGCTGTGCATGCTCGTCTCCGCTCTGGTCTTCGACAGCGGCGCGCTGGCGAACCTGCTCCTCTTCGTCGCGGTGAACCTGCTGTTCCTGAGCTTTTTCGGCGCGACCCCCGGACAGTTCGTGCTGCGCGTGAGGGTGCTCCCCGTGCGCGGGCGCACTCCGATGATCCTGCGGGCCCTGGTGCGCACGGGGGCGATGCTCCTGCTGCTGCCGGCCATGGTCTGGACCAAGGACGCCCAGCCGCTGCACGACGCCGCCGCCGGCACCGCCGCCGTCCGCGTCTGACGCCGCCGGCCCACGTCCGCTCCCACCTCCGCGCGCACCCCCGCGCATGCCCCTCCGCCTCCTGACGACGGACGGCGGAGGACTTCTCCACCTCCTACATGGCGCCGTGACCTGCTGCGATCCCGAATGTCACGATAAGGTCACGAAGATAACAGAATGATAACGGGGTCTCATGTCGATCGGGCGCTGCCCATCTCGGATCTCGACGCGCCGACTGGTTCCATTGATGTGCCCCACCACCGGAACGGATCGGTGGAACGGCTGCACCGGACCCCGTGTCGTCTGCTGCATCACCTCTGACGCATCCCGCGCCGTGCCACCCCGGTGCCACCCCGGAAACCACGAAGCCCCCACCCGGCCTTGACGGCCGGATGGGGGCTTTCTGCGGGGCAGGCGGCTCAGCGGCCGCGCATCGCCTTGCGGTTGGGTCGCGCGCGCATCGGGTCCACGCCCTTGGGCACGGACTGACGGATCGAGCGGTGCAGGGCCACCAGGCGCTTGCTCACCTGGGCCGACTCGTCCTTGGTGAGGGTCTTCTTCATGCGCGTCATGTGGCTGGGCAGCTTGTGCAGCGGGATCTCGCCGTCGCCGTCGCCGACGACGATCTGGTGGACCGGCACATTGTCGTGCTGGAGGACGCGACGGATGTTGCGACGTTCCTTCTCCAGCAGCTTCATGGAGATGGCGGAGGAATCCTCGGCGACCACCGCGATCCCTGCTCGGCCGGAGGCGCGGAAGAGCATCTTCTGGCTGCGCGGATCGATCTGGACGGGCTCCTCGGCCACGTCCCAGCCGCGGCGGATCGACTGCATCGCCGCCAGAGCGGCGCCGGACTGCCCCTTGATGCGGCTGAACGCGGCGCGCTCGGCCTTGCGGGCCAGGATCAGCATGGCGGCGAGCACGCCGACGGCCAGGCCCATGAAGATGCCGTACCAGGGGCTGTTCAGCACCAGCCAGCTCACCGCGACGCCGACGATGATCGCGGCGATCAGCGCGCCGATCATCCACGGCAGCGTGGTGCGATCGACCTCCTGGGTGTACTTGAACACCTCGATCATCTGCTTGAAGCGTCCCGGCTTCTTCGCCGTGTCCTTCGCAGCGCCCTGGGTGGGCTTGCTCTCGCTCTTGCGGGCCATAGGGGGTGGGGTCCTCTCGGGGGCGGGCTGGCGTCAGCTCGCGGCGGGCTGATTCGCGCGGGCGACGACGCTCGCGGCTTCCTGACGGGCGGGCTGGTCCTGATCCAGATGACGGAGGTTCTCGGGGATCTCGCGGTCGAGCTTGCGCATCACCTGCGCCCACAGCTTTCCGGCGCGGTAGGAGGAGCGGACCATCGGACCGGCCATCGTCGCCAGGAACCCCATCTCCTCCGCAGCCTGGGACAGCGCCACGAACTCTTCGGGCTTGACCCAGCGATCGATCGGGTGGTGACGCTTCGAGGGGCGCAGGTACTGCGTGATCGTGATGATGTCGCAGCCCGCGTCCCGCAGCTGCTGCAGCGACTCGAGGATCTCGTCGGTGGTCTCACCCATGCCCAGGATCAGGTTGGACTTGGTGATCATGCCGGCGTCCTTGCCCAGGGAGATCACGTCCAGGGACCGCTCGTAGCGGAACGCGGGTCGGATCTGCCTGAAGATCCGCGGGACTGTCTCCAGGTTGTGGGCGAACACCTCGGGGCCGGCCTCGAAGACCTGGTGGAGCGCGGAGCCGTCGCCCTTGATGTCGTCGATGAGCAGCTCCACGCCGGTCCCGGGGTTGAGCGCACGGATCTGTCGGCAGGTCTCGGCGAACAGCCAGGCGGCACCGTCGGGCAGGTCGTCCCGCGCCACTCCTGTGATCGTGGAGTAGCGCAGCCCCATCTCCTGGACGTTCTGGGCGACCTTGAAGGGCTCCATGGGGTCCAGCGCCATCGGCTTGCCGGTGGCGATGGCACAGAAGTCGCAGCGTCGGGTGCAGGTGTCGCCCCCGATGAGAAAGGTGGCCTCGCGATCCTCCCAGCACTCGAAGATGTTCGGGCAGCCGGCTTCCTCGCAGACGGTGTGGAGGCCCTGGCCGTGCACGCGCTTCTTCATCGCGCTGTACTCGGGGCCCATCACGGCGCGGGTCTTGATCCACTCCGGCTTGCGCTCGATGGGCACCTCGGCGTTGCGTGCCTCGACGCGCAGCATGCGCCGGCCTTCGGGAGCGATGCTCACCCTCATGCCTCCTACGTTCGACGTTTCGGGAAGTCTATCGAGCCGGGCCGGATCCGGGCGTTCAGGACACCGCGGAGGTGCGGTGCGCCACCAGCTCGGTCAGGGCCTCGGCGGCGACGTCGACCACGTCGGCCACGGCGATGCGCCGCCCGGCCTCCTGGGTGAGGCTGGTCACGCCGGCGTCGTCGATCCCGCAAGGGATCACGTTCTGCGCCCAGGACAGATCGTTGGCGCAGTTCAGGGCGAAGCCGTGCATGGTGGCCCGCTTCGAGACGCGCAGCCCGATAGCGCACACCTTGCGGGCCTCCTCCGCCTCCGGGGCCACCCACACCCCGCTGCGGCCCTCGATCGGGACGGTCGGGACACCCATCTCGGCACACACCTCGATGAGCGAGTGCTCGAGCTCCCTCACGAAGCCGACGACGTCGATGGGGATCGGGAGCTTGATCAGCGGATAGCCGACCAACTGCTGCGGGCCGTGCCAGGTGATCTTGCCGCCGCGGTCGATGTCGACCACCTCGGCGCCGTCCCGCGGCCGTTCCTCCTCGGTGGTGAGCTTGCCGGCGGTGTAGACGGGCCGGTGCTCGAGCAGCAGCAGTGTGTCGGGACGGGTCCCGGCCGCGACCTCGGCATGGAGCGCGCGCTGCAGCGCCCAGGCGGCGCGGTAGTCGACCGGCCCCGGGGGCAGCGCGAACTCCTCGTGCCGGTCGCCACCGGGGAGGGGTTCGCTGAAACCGAGACGGATCACATCGAGCACGGGCCCAGGCTACTCCCGCTCTCACCTGGACGTTGTGGATGACCACCAGGGGATGCTTCCCGGTGGGGTTCACTGCCCCCATGGAGGACTTCGACGAGGCGCGCTTCACGCAGGGGCCCCTGCCCGCGGACGGACGGCCGGAGCGCCCCGGCGGCCCGACGATCCCGCTGCGCCGGGACGAGGACCGGCACGAGGAGCTGGTCGGTTCCTCGGGGCAGCTCGGGGTGCGCGTGAGCGCCGGGTCCGCAGACGGGCAGGAGGCCCTCCGGGCCGAGATGCACCTGCTGGCCTCCCTCGAGGTCGCAGGGCTCGCCGCGGCCCCGACGGTGCTGACGCTCGAGGACGACGGGTACGTGCGCGAATCCGCCCACCCGCTCGGACACCGCAGGGGTCGACGCGCCGCCGGGAACCCCTCGCCCGCGACGGCCGAGAGGGCGGCCCTGGGACGCGCCCGCGACGACCTCGACGCCCTCGTCGACGCGCTCCACGAGCGGGACTGGGTGCTCGGGGCGCCACCGGGGGAGGGACTGGGGATGCGGGCCGACGGCAGCGTGGTCCTGCTCGACCTCGGTGGGCTCCGCCCCGGCCAGGCGCTCGCGGACCGGCGAGCCGATCGGCACTGGGTCGACTCGGTCCTCCACGACGAGGAGCGCACGCTGCGGCGCCGGGTCCACGAGGCCGAGCCGCGGACCGAGAAAGAGCTCGAGGGCCCGACGCACGTGGCGAGCGCATCCTCCTCGGCCACGCCGCTGCCGGCCCCTCGCCCGACCCGCTCCCGCCCCGAACATCCTGCCGGCCCCCGGCCAGCGGTGCCCGGCCTGATGACCTCGATGCGGGAGGTGGTCGCCCAGCGCGGCCTGCGACGCACCACGGCACTGACCGCCGCGGCCGTGCTGTCCCTCGGTGTGCTCCTCGGCACCGGGACCTGGCTGGTGCTCTCCCCGGGCCACGAGCACCCGAAGACACCACCGGCGGCCGCCTCGCCCACCCGAGAGGGGGCGCCGGAGATCACCGAGCCGTGGGCGCTGGCCGCCGAGCTGGCCGGTGCCCGCCACGCCTACGTCACCGGGCTCTCGTCCCGGCCCGCCGCGGCTCCCGGCACCCCGGCCCTGTCGTCCGATCAGCAGGTGCGCCAGGCCTACCAGGGATCGACCGTGACCGGCGGCGGCCCGGTCATCCACGAGGCGCGACTGCGTGGGGGCCCGGACGAGGAGGGTCTCGCCGTGCTGGAGGTGACCTCTTCCCGTGAGGAGTACGAGATCGAGGAGGCCGACGGCACCGTCCGCACCGTCGCCGCGAGCGAGCCCGCGGTCCTCGAGCTCACCCTGCGCTGGGACGGCGCACAGTGGCTCGTCACCACCACCCGCACGGTGAGCTCCCCGGACGCTGCCTGAACCGGCCGGCACGCGGAGAGGGCCGGCACCGAACGGATCGGTGCCGGCCCTCCCGGGTCAGGTCAGAGACGCAGGCTCACAGGCCCTCGGGCTCACAAGCCGAGTTCCGCCTCGAACGCGCCCTCCTCGAGCCGCTTCTTCATGAAGGTGAGGAAGCGCGCCGCATCGCCGCCATCGACGAGGCGGTGGTCGTAGGAGAGGAACAGGTACATCATCGAGCGGATCGCGATGGAGTCGTCGCCCTCCGCGTTCTGCACGACCGCGGGGCGCTTCACGATGGTGCCGCAGCCGAGGATGCCGACCTGGGGGCTCGGCACGATGGGGGTGTCCCACAGGGCACCGCCCGAGCCGGTGTTGGTGATCGTGAAGGTCGCGCCCTGGAGGTCGTCGGGCGTGAGCTTGTTGCTCTTCGCCCGCGCGCCGAGATCGCCGATCTGGCGGGCCAGACCCGCCAGGTTCAGATCGCCCGAGTTCTTGATCACCGGCACGACCAGGCCGCGCTCGGTGTCCGCCGCCATGCCGATGTTCTCGGAGGCGGCGTACTTGATCGTGTCCTCGTCGATCGAGGCGTTGATCTTCGGGTAGGTCTTCAGACCCTCGACCGCGGCCTGCATGATGAACGGCAGGAACGTGAGCTTGGCATCCTCGCGCTGGGCGAAGGCATCCTTGGCCTTCCCCCGCAGCTTCGCGACCCGGGTCATGTCGACCTCGACCGCGGTGGTCAGCTGCGCCTGCCCGTGCAGGGACTCCATCATCCGCTTGGCCGTGACCTTGCGGATGCGGCTCATCTTCTCCTCGGTGCCGCGCAGCGGGGAGACCTCCACGGAGGCCGCGGCCGGAGCTGCGGCCGCAGGGGTGCCCGAGGCCGCGGGAGCGGGGGCCGCCGACGACTGCGCGTCGATCGCCTGCTGCACGTCCTGCTTGCGGATGCGGCCACCGAGCCCGGTGCCGGAGACCGTGGACAGGTCGACGCCCGCCTCGGCGGCCATCTTCCGCACCAGCGGGGTGACATAACCGGAGGCCTCGGCGCCGGTCACGGAGTCGGCGGCCTGGGGAGCCGGAGCGGCGGCGGGAGCGGAAGGCTCCTGCGTCTTCTGCTCCGGAGCCTTCGGGGCCTCGGTCTTCGGCTGCTCAGCAGGCTTCTCCGAGGGCTTCTCCTCGGCCTTCGGCTCCTCCTTCGCGGGCTCCTCGGCCTGCGGGGCGGGAGCCGAGGGCTCGGCGGACGGAGCCGCGGCACCGGAGGAATCGCCGACGATGGCCAGCACGGAGCCGACCTCGGCGTCCGCGTCCTCCTCGACCCGGATCTCGAGCACCGTACCCGCGACGGGCGAGGGGATCTCGGTGTCGACCTTGTCGGTCGAGACCTCGAGCAGCGGCTCGTCGACCTCGACGCTGTCGCCGACGGCCTTCAGCCAGCGGGTGACGGTGCCCTCGGTGACGGACTCACCGAGCGCCGGCATGGCGACCTCCTGGCCGGAGGCCGCGCCCGAGCTGCCCGAGGACGGGGCCGGCTCCTCCGGCTCCGGCTCACCGGCGGGGGTCTCCTCCTCGGTGGAGGGAGCGGTGGTCTCGTCGGAGGCGAGGTCCTCGCCCTCCGGGGCGGCGGGCGCTTCCTGCTCTGCGGTCGCACCGGAGTCGTCGGAGCCGGCGTCGGAGGAGCCGGAGCCGTCGCCGATGACGACGAGATCGGCGCCCACCTCGGCGTCGTCGTCCTCCTCGACCAGGATCTTCTCGATGGTGCCCGCGACGGGCGAGGGGATCTCGGTGTCGACCTTGTCGGTCGAGACCTCGAGCAGCGGCTCGTCGACCTCGACGGTGTCGCCGACGGCCTTCAGCCAGCGGGTGACGGTGCCCTCGGTGACGGACTCACCGAGAGCAGGCATCTTGACGGTTTCAGACATGGGGGTTCTCTCCTCCTGGACGGGCTCAGGCGTGGGCGTGCAGCGGCTTGCCGGCGAGGGCGAGGGCCGCCTCGCCCACCGCCTCGTGCTGCGACGGGTGGCCGTGGATGAGGGAGGCGACGTCCTCGGGGTGCGCCTCCCAGTTGACGATGAGCTGGGCCTCGCCCATGAGCTCGGAGATCCGCGAACCGATCATGTGCACGCCGACGATGGCGCCGCCCTTCTCGCGGACCAGCTTGATGAAGCCGGTGGTGCCGAGGATCTGGGACTTGCCGTTGCCGCCGAGGTTGTACTCGTAGGACTCCACGGCGTCCTCGCCCAGCTGTTCCTTGGCCTGCTTCTCGCTCAGGCCCACGGATCCGACCTGCGGCTCGCAGTAGGTGATGCGCGGGATCCCGGATTCGATGATCGGGGCGGGGTTCTGGCCGCCGATGCGCTCGGCGACGAAGATTCCCTGCTGGAACCCGCGATGGGCGAGCTGCAGGCCCGGGACGATGTCGCCGACGGCGTAGATGCCCGGCGCGCTGGTCTCGAGGGTCTCCTTGTTCGCGAGCACGAAACCGCGGTCCATCTCGATGCCCTGCTGCTCGTAGCCGAGGTCCGCGGTCGCGGGGCCGCGGCCGACGGCCACCAGCAGGTAGTCGCCCTCGAAGACGGTGCCGTCGGCGAGGGTGACCTTCACGCCGTCGTCGTCCTGCTCGGCCTTCTCGGTGAAGATGCCCAGCGAGAAGGTGATGCCGCGCTTCTTGTACGCGCGCTCGAGCGCCTTGGAGATCGACTCGTCCTCGTTGGCGACCAGGTGGGGCAGGCCCTCGACGATGGTGACCGACTCGGCACCGAGGGACTTCCACACCGAGGCGAACTCGACGCCGATGACGCCGCCGCCGAGGATGATCGGGTTCTTGGGGACCTCGGGCAGCTGCAGGGCGGCCTCGGAGTCGAGGAAGCGCCCGCCGAGGTCGATGCCGGGCAGGGTCTTCGAGTAGGACCCGGAGGCGAGGATGATGTTCTCGGCGGTCAGCTCGCGGGTGCCGCCCTCGGACTCCACGGAGATCGTCTTGGGGCCGGTGAGGCGGCCGAAGCCCTCGACGTACTCGACCTTGCGAGACTTCACCAGGCCCTGAAGGCCCTTGTGCAGTCGGCTGACGATCTTGTCCTTGAAGCCCAGCATCTTGTCGACGTCGACCGCGTTGAGCGTGAGGTCGAGACCCACCTCGGAGGCCTCGGCGGGGGCGTCGGCGAGCTCGCCGACGTGCAGCAGCGCCTTCGTCGGGACGCAGCCGCGGTGCAGGCAGGTGCCGCCGAGCTGGTCCTTCTCCACGAGGGCGATCTTCTGGCCGAGCTGGGCTCCGCGCAGCGCGGCCGCATAGCCGCCGCTGCCACCGCCCAGGATCACGACGTCGAACTGGTCAGTGGTTGTATCCGCCACCTGTGTGCTCCTCGGTGTGTACGTGTCTGTGCGGCACGAGTCGGCTCGGATGCCGACGGCGCCGCCTGCGTGTCCCATGCTAGGGCACCGGGCGGCACCGTCCGGCCCGCTCAGCCAGATGCTCAGCGGTGATCCGCGGCGAGGATCACTCGCCGGCGGTCCCGGCGCGGGCCTCGAGGACCTGCAGCACGGTGCGCACGCTCATCCCGGTCGCGCCCTTGCCCATGTAGCCCAGCGGTGAGGAGGCGAAGCCGGGACCCGCGATGTCCAGGTGCGCCCACTGCGTCTGCCCGACGAACTCCTGCAGGAAGATGCCGGCCGTGAGGGCGCCGCCGGGACGCTCGCCGATGTTGCTCAGGTCCGCCACCCGTCCGGTCAGGTCGGCGCGCAGCTCGGCGGGGAAGGGCAGCGGCCAGAAGGGCTCGCCGGTGACCCCCGCGGCCTCCATGACGGTGTCCCGGCCCAGCTCGGTGCCCATCACCCCGGCGGTGCGCTTGCCCAGCGCCACCACGGCGGCTCCGGTCAGTGTGGCCACGTCCATCACCAGGTCGGGTGCGTCCGTCACGGCGTCGACGAGGGCGTCGGCCATGACCATGCGACCCTCGGCGTCGGTGTTGAGCACCTCGACGGTCTTCCCGTTGCGCATGGTGACCACGTCGCCGGGGCGCTGGGCGCCACCGCCGGGCATGTTCTCGGCCAGCGCCAGGAAGGTGGTGACCTTCACGTCCAGACCCAGTTTCGCGGCACCGAGGGTGGCGGCGAGCACGGTGGCGGCGCCGGTCATGTCGGAGGTCATGTCGTCCATGCCCGGGGCGGGCTTGAGCGAGATGCCGCCGGTGTCGAAGGTGATGCCCTTGCCCACCAGCGCCACGGAGCTGCGGGCGGTCTCGGGGGCGTACTCCAGGCGCACCAGGCGCGGCGGACGGGTGGAACCCTGGCCGACGCCGACGATCCCGCCGTAGCCACCCGCGGCCAGCTGCTCCTCGTCGAGGACGGTCACGGTCAGCGGGAGGTCAGCCGCCAGCTCCTCGGCACGCCGGGCGAACTCGGACGGGTACAGGAGGTTCGGCGGAGTGTTGACCAGGTCGCGGGTGATGTCGACGATCTCCGAGAGCGCGCCGGCGCGCTCGGCCGCCGCGCTGTCCGCCCCGTCCCCACCGAGCAGGGTCAGGGACCCCAGGGCGGGCTTCGGGGCGGAGGCGCCGGAGCCGGTCTTGTGTGCGGTGAAGGCGTAGGCGCCCAGGGCGGCCCCCTCGAGGGCGGCGGCCCGCTGCTCGGCGGATCCCCCGGGCACGGCGAGCGCGGCGGAGCCGACGCCGGCCAGGCTCCGGGTGGCGGCACCGAAGGCGAGACGGAGGTTCTCGGCGGTGACCGCGGAGAGATCCTCCTCACCGACGCCCACCAGCAGCAGGGACCGGGCGCCGGTCAGGCCGAAGGATGGGATGCGATGGACGTCGCCGCGGGCGGCGGAGGCCTCCAGATGGGTGATGGCCTCGGAGATCTCGGCGGAGCCGGGCACGGTGGAGGGGGCGCTGTCGCTCCCGGGGAGCAGAGGGAGGATGAGGACGTCGGCGTCGACGTCGCGCAGAGCGGTGTCAGCAACAGAAACGATGGGCATGGTTCTATCGTAGGGGCGGTCCGGACACTCGTCCGCGCCCTGTGCCCCACCCCGAGAAGAACAGGCAGGTCGATGCTGGCCCTGAGCATCCTGGTGTCGATCGTGTGCCTGCTGACCGCGCTGCTGGGGCTCTACTACGCGGTGCGCGACCTCACGGCCGATCTCGTTCTCCTCGGTGCCTGTGCGCTGGCGGCCCTGGTGTGGGCGGTGCTGGGCGCCGCCCTGGGCCTGCGGGACCTCGGCGGCGGGCATCCGGGCGACCGGGTGACGCTCTACGGCTATCTGCTCACCGCTCTGGTCATGACCGTCGGGGGCGGCTGGGTCGGGCTCTGGGAGCGCAGTCGCTGGGGGAGCCTCGTGATCGCCGTGGTCGCCCTCGTGTCCCTGGTGCTGCTGATGCGCCTGACCCAGATCTGGCCGGGAGGCTTCGCATGACCGAGACCGCTGCTCGTTCCCGAGGGTTCGAGGTCGTGCTGATCATCGTCTACGGGATCTTCGCGCTCTCGGCGACCGCACGCAGCCTGGTCCAGATCCTGAGGGACTTCTCCTTCGCCCCCGTCGCCTACGTCTTCTCCCTCCTGGCGGCGCTGACGTACATCGCCGTGACAGCGGTGCTCGTGCGCCGCGGACGCCGCTCGCCGCTGGCTCTGGCTCTGTGCCTGATCGAACTGGTCGGCGTGCTCGTGGTGGGGATGCTGAGCGTGTTCGACGCCGCCCTGTTCACCGACGACACGGTGTGGTCCGGGTTCGGGGAGGGGTACGGCTACGTGCCGCTGCTGCTGCCGGTGGTGGCCCTGACGTACATTCTCCGGGCCCGCTGGAAGCACCACCAGGGACCAAGGGACCGGGCGAGCTCCCGCTGACCGCGTACGGTGTCCCCGTGACCACGAACGACACCTCCCGACGCGGACCCTACGCGGCGCTGTTCCGGCACGTCCTCAGCCGGCTGGACGCGGAGCAGGCGCACCGGTTGACCGTGGGCGCCCTGCGCCTCGCGCATGCGCTGCCCTGCGGGCCGCGTCTGCTGCGCGCCGCCTTCGCCACCCCGGACCCGATGCACGATGCCCGTCCTGCGCGCGAGGTGCTCGGCGCCGAGCACCGCACCCCGCTGGGGCTCGCGGCCGGCTTCGACAAGGACGGCGAGGTGCCGCTGGCCCTGCTGGATCTCGGTTTCGGGCACGTCGAGGTGGGCACCGTGACCGCCAAGGCGCAGCCCGGCAATCCACGACCGCGCTCCTTCCGTCTGATCACGGACCGGTCGCTGATCAACCGGATGGGCTTCAACAACCACGGCGCCCGGGCACTCGCGAAGTCCCTCGCCCGGGCACGCCGCACGGAACGCGGCCAGCGTGCGGCGATCGGGGTGAACATCGGCAAGTCCAAGGTGACCGCGCTCGAGGACGCCGCCGAGGACTACCGCTTCTCCGCCCGCCTGCTGGCGCCGTACGCCACCTATCTCGCCATCAACGTCTCCAGCCCCAACACCCCGGGCCTGCGCGACCTGCAGACCGTCGACATGCTCCGCCCGGTGCTGGAGGCAGTTCTCGACGAGGCCGAGCAGGCGCGCCGACGGCTGCGCCGCGAGCTGCCGGTGCTGGTCAAGATCGCCCCCGATCTCCACGACGAGGACGTCCGTGCCGTCGCCCGTCTGGTCGCCGAGGTGGGGCTCTCGGGAGTGATCGCCACGAACACGACCACCGCGCGGCCCGCGTCGCTGCGCGCGGAGCGCTCCCGCCTGCAGAGGATCGGAGCCGGGGGCCTGTCCGGCCCGGTGCTCGCCGAGCGCTCCCTCGAGGTGCTCCAGCTGCTGCGCCGCGAGCTGCCGGGTCACGCCTCGATCATCAGCTGCGGCGGGGTCACGACCGGTGATGACGTGCGCGCCCGCCTCGAGGCCGGCGCCGATCTTGTCCAGGGATACACCGCGATGATCTACGAGGGTCCCTCCTGGCCGGGACGGCTGGCCCGTGAGGTGGGCCCCTTCCGGTGAGGGGCCGGGCATGATCCGTCCCCGCCGCGGCTTAGGCTGAAGGGATGGAGGAGGACCTGTTCTCGCTCGGCGGCGACGCGCCCGCCCCGCGCACCCTGTCCGATCGCAACGTCGATCACCGGGCGCCGCTGGCGGTGCGGATGCGCCCTCGCAGCCTCGAGGAGATCGTCGGCCAGCAGGCGGCGCTCGAACCCGGCAGCCCGCTGCGCCGTCTGGTCGCCGCCGACGACTCCCGCACGGCGCCCAGCTCGGTGATCCTGTGGGGCCCGCCCGGCACCGGCAAGACGACCCTGGCCTATGTGGTCGCGCAATCCGGTGACCGCGAGTTCGTGGAGGTCTCGGCGGTCCTCGCCGGCGTCAAGGACATCCGCGAGGTGGTCGACCAGGCCCGCTCGAGGCTGCGCACCGTCGGCCGCGAGACCGTGCTGTTCGTCGACGAGGTCCACCGCTTCTCGAAGTCCCAGCAGGACGCGCTGCTGCCCAGCGTCGAGAACCGCTGGGTGACGCTCATCGCCGCGACCACGGAGAACCCGTACTTCTCGGTGATCTCCCCGCTGCTGTCGCGGTCGATCGTGCTGACCCTGGAGCCGCTGGAGCGGGCGGACCTCGACAACCTGGTGGACCGCGCCCTGGACGACGAGCGCGGACTCGACGGAGCGGTCACCCTCACCGAGGAGGCGCGCGAGGCCCTGCTGCGGCTCGGCGGGGGAGACGCCCGCAAGATCCTCACCTCGCTCGAGGCCGCGGCGGCGGCCGCGCTGATGAAGGAGCGGGCGGAGATCGACGCCGCCACGCTGGCGCAGGCGGTCAATCGCGCCGCGCTGCGCTATGACCGCGGCGGGGACCAGCACTATGACGTCACCAGCGCCTTCATCAAGTCGATGCGAGGCAGCGACGTCGACGCCTCCCTGCACTACCTGGCCCGGATGATCGAGTCCGGGGAGGACCCGCGGTTCATCGCCCGGCGCGTGGTGATCGCGGCGAGCGAGGAGGTGGGCATGGCCGATCCGAGCGCGCTGCAGGTCGCGGTCGCCGCAATGCAGTCGGTGCAGATGCTCGGCATGCCGGAGGGCCGCATCCCGCTCGCGCAGGCCGTGGTCCACATCGCCACGGCCCCGAAGTCCAATGCGTCCTACCGGGCACTGGACGCCGCGATCGCCGACGTGCGCGACGGCAAGGGGAACGGCGTCCCCGCCGCGCTGCGCGATGCCCATTACGCCGGGGCGACATCTCTGGGCCACGGCGCCGAGTACCGCTACGCCCACGACGCCCCGCACGGAGTCGTGGCCCAGCAGTATCCGCCCGATGACCTGGTGGGGGTGGACTACTACCATCCCAAGACCCATGGCAACGAGGCGCAGACCGGTCGACGTCTCGAGGCGCTGCGCCGGATCCTGCGTGCGGAGCAGGGCGGGACCGGCAGCGGAAGCGGGGGCGGCGCCTGAGCCCGTTGTGTGCGACTCCACAGGAACTTCGGGCCCACCGGGGACGAAGAGCGTTGAGCGGGCCGGATCCCTGCGGTAACGTAGGTCGCTGAATCCGCGGCTGCACGACTGGATTCACCACACGCGAACAAGAGGTATACCTCGTGACCAACGTCACCCGTGCGCGCCGCCAGGCGCGACTGTCCCGAGCCCTCGGGCTCCCGCTCACCCCGAAGTCGGTCAAGTACTTCGAGAAGCGCCCGTACCCCCCGGGCGAGCACGGCCGCGCCCGCCGCCGGACCGAGTCCGACTACGCCGTGCGCCTCAAGGAGAAGCAGCGTCTGCGTGCGCAGTACGGACTCCGCGAGAAGCAGATGCACCGCGCCTACCTGGACGCCAGGAAGGAGCCCGGCCTGACCGGCGAGAGCATGGTCGAGCTGCTCGAGATGCGCCTGGACGCCCTCGTGCTGCGCTCGGGCTTCGCGCGCACCACGCTGCAGGCCCGCCAGGCCGTCGGGCACCGTCACGTGCTCGTCGACGGCAAGGTCGTCGACCGTCCCTCCTTCCGCGTGAAGCCGGGCCAGACGATCCAGATCAAGCCCAAGTCGCAGGCCATGGAGCCGTTCCAGATCGCCGCCGAGGGGGGCAACTCGGACGTCTTCGCCTCGACCCCGTCGTACCTCTCGGTCGAGCTCGATCAGCTCAAGGCGCAGCTCGTCGCGCGCCCCAAGCGCGCCGAGGTCCCCGTGACCTGTGACGTCCAGATGGTCGTCGAGTACTACGCGCGCTGATCTCCTCTCTCCGCGGCGAAGGCCCCGGCGGGTGTACTCCGGTACCCTGACCGGGGCCTTCGTGTCCGCACTGCCCGTCCGGCGCCGAGCGGCGCCCGCCTCCGGTGTCCCAGGAAGGACCTCCTCAGACCATGCGCACCTCAGAGATCCATCGTCGCTGGCTCGACTTCTTCGCCGCGAAGCAGCACGAGATCGTCCCCAGCGCCTCGCTGGTCTCCTCGGACCCGTCGATCCTCTTCACGATCGCCGGCATGGTCCCCTTCATCCCGTACATCGTGGGCACCGAGAAGGCTCCCTACTCCCGTGCCGTCAGCGTGCAGAAGTGCATCCGCACCAATGACATCGAGAACGTCGGCCGCACCACCCGCCACGGCACCTTCTTCCAGATGGCCGGGAACTTCTCCTTCGGCGACTACTTCAAGCAGGGCGCGATCGACTTCTCCTGGGAGCTGCTGACCACCTCCCAGGACGACGGCGGGCTCGGCTTCGATCCCGAGCGCCTCTGGATCACGCTGTGGGAGCAGGACGAGGAGTCCTACCAGCACCTCCTGGAGGTCATCGGACTGGATCCGTCCCGGATCGTGCAGCTGCCGTGGGAGGAGAGCTGCTGGGACACGGGCCAGCCCGGACCCGCCGGCTCCACGGGGGAGTGGCACTACGACCGCGGCCCCGAGTACGGCCCCGACGCCGCGAGCGGCCGCGTGCCCGAGTGGCCCGGCAGCCCCGACGCCGAGGACCGCTACATCGAGATCTGGAACCTGGTGTTCGACCAGTTCCTGCGCGGTGAGGGCCCCGGCAAGGACTACCCGCTGCTGGGGGAGCTCGAGCAGAAGTCGATCGACACCGGCCTCGGCGTGGAGCGTGTGGCCTACCTGCTGCAGGGCAAGCAGAACATGTACGAGATCGACCAGGTCTTCGGGGTGATCGAGAAGGCCCAGGAGCTGACCGGCCGCGTCTACGGTGCCGACGAGGAGGACGACGTGCGCCTGCGCATCGTCGGCGACCACGTGCGCAGCGCGCTGATGCTGGTGGCCGACGGGGTGCGCCCGAGCAACGAGGGGCGCGGGTACGTGCTGCGCCGGCTGATCCGACGGGCGGTGCGCTCCATGCGCCTGCTCGGCTACGTCGATCCCGCCATGCCGCAGCTGCTGCCGATCTCCAAGGCGTCGATGGCCGAGTCCTATCCGGAGCTGGAAGCCGACTTCCCCCGCATCGACGAGGTCGTCCGTGCCGAGGAGGAGGCGTTCCGCCGCACCCTCGAGACCGGCACCACGATGTTCGACCGCCTGGTGGAGGACGTGAAGAAGGAGGGTGGCCGCGCGGTCCCCGGGGACGACGCGTTCCGGCTGCACGACACCTACGGGTTCCCGATCGATCTCACCGTCGAGATGGCCGGCGAGGTCGGCCTGGCCGTCGACGAGGACGCCTTCCGCAGCGCGATGCAAGAGCAGCGTGAACGCGCCCGCGCCGACGCCGCCGCCAAGAAGTCCGGTCACACCGACACCGCGGTCTACAGCCGCCTGCTCGGCCAGCGCGGGGAGGACGTGCCCTTCCTCGGCTACACCGAGTCCAGCATCGCCACCACCGTCGAGTCGGTGCTGGTCGACGGCGCGCTCGTCGACTCGGCCGAGGCGCCCGCCGCGGTCGAGGTGGTCCTCGCGGCGACCCCGTTCTACGCGGAGGCGGGCGGTCAGCTCGCCGACCAGGGCCGGATCGCGGTCGCGGGTGGCGGCCTCCTCGAGGTCGACGACGTCCAGAAGCCGGTGCGCGGGCTGATCGTGCACCGCGGCCGCCTCGTCGAGGGCTCCGTCACCCCGGGCACCGAGGCCGTCGCCACCATCGACGAGACCCGCCGTGGCGCCATCGCCCGCGCCCACACCGCGACCCACATGGTCCACCAGTCCCTGCGCGAGGAGCTCGGCGAGAGTGCGACGCAGGCCGGCTCCGAGAACTCCCCGGGCCGCATGCGCTTCGACTTCCGCTATGGGCAGGGGGTGCCGCGCAGCGCGCTCGAGCAGATCGAGGGCCGCGTGAACACGCTGCTCCAGGACGAGCTGGCCGTGACCGACCAGCAGATGCCGCTCGACGAGGCCCGCGCGCTCGGTGCCCAGGCGCTGTTCGGCGAGAAGTACGGGGACATCGTCCGCGTGGTCTCCATCGGCGGCGACTGGTCCCGCGAGCTGTGCGGGGGCACGCACGTGCCCAGCACGGGCGCCATCGGCACCGTCCAGCTGATGGGGGAGTCCTCCATCGGCAGCGGGGTGCGGCGCGTCGACGCCCTGGTGGGGCTGTCGGCCTACCGGTTCCAGGCCAAGGAGCACGCGCTGGTCTCCCAGCTGTCCGAGATGCTGAAGGTCGGCTCGAGCGAGGACCTTCCGGAGCGGGTCGCCTCGATGACCCAGCGCATGAAGGACATGGAGAAGCAACTGGCCGCCCTGCGCGGGCAGCAGCTGCAGGCCGAGGCGGGCAAGCTCGCCGAGCAGGCGGTCGACGTCGCCGGCATCCGACTGCTCGCCCACGATGCGGGGGAGGGGGTCGCCGCCGGCGATCTGCGCACCCTCGCCCTGGATCTGCGGACCCGCCTGGGGGAGGACGCCCCCGCCGTGCTCGCCCTGACCGGGCACGAGGACGGACGCGCCGCGCTCGTCGTGGCCACCAACGCCGGTGCCCGGGATCGGGGTCTGGCGGCCGGGTCGCTGCTGCGCACGGCCGCCGAGGCGATGGGCGGACGTGGGGGCGGCAAGTCGGACCTGGCGCAAGGTGGCGGCGGCGAGCCCGCTCGCATCCCCGAGGCGCTGGCCGCTGTGCGCAGCTCGCTCGGGGAGGCCGTCTCCGCATGAGCGATGCCGACGGCATGCCGGACGCCGCCGGCCTCCCGCGCGGCGTCCGGCTCGGCGTCGACGTCGGCGACGTCCGCGTCGGGCTGGCGCGCAGCGACCTCGACGGGCTGATCGCGACCCCGGTCGAGACCCTCGCCCGGGAGCACGCGACGCGCCGCGTCCTTCAGGAGGCGCTCGAGGCCGGGGCCCGTGCCATCATGGTGGGGCTCCCGCGCTCCCTGAACGGGTCCGAGGGCCCGGCGGCCGCCAAGGCGCGGGACTTCTCCGCCGAGCTCGTCACGATGTTGGCACGAACCGCCGAGGACATCGAGGTCCGCCTGCTCGACGAACGGCTGACCACGGTGACCGCCCATCAGGCCCTGCACACCTCGGGCCGCAAGGGACGCAAGCACCGGCAGGTCGTCGATCAGGTCGCCGCCGTGATGATCCTCCAGCAGGCGCTGGACATCGAGCGGTCCACGGGAGCGCGCGCCGGAGAGCCGGTCGACCCCGCCCCCGGGACGACCGCCGCGAACGACGAGGAGGACGCCGGATGAGCGACGAGGACGATCTGTCCTTCGAGGAACTCGCGGAGAACCAGTCCGCCGAGTCCTCGAAGCACCACGGTCGTCGTCGGTCCCCTCGCAGGCGCCCCGGATTCTTCCGCTCGATGCTTCCGTTCGTGCTGGTCGTCGCCGTGGTCCTCGGGCTCGGCGTCGGAGGCGTCCAGGGATACCGCTGGCTCACCTCGAACGTCAGCGTCGAGCAGGAGGCCACGGACTACCCCGGTCCCGGTTCCGGCGAGGCCACCGTCGAGGTGGCCTCCGGCGACACCGGCACCGACATCGCCTCCACCCTGGTCCAGGAGGGCGTCATCAAGTCCACCGGGCCGTTCGTGAACATCTTCGCCAACACGCCCGACGCCTCCGGCATCGAACCGGGCGTCTACCGCCTCAAGCAGGAGATGACCTCCGCCGACGCGCTCAACGCCCTGATGGACCCCGAGAACCTCGCCGGTCACCGGGTGATCGTCCCCGAAGGCCTGCGCCTGACCCAGATCTGGCCGCTGCTGTCCGAGGCCAGCGGGATCCCGGTCGAGGACTTCGAGGAGGCCGCGAAGGACTACACCGCCTACGGCGTCCCGGAGAACTCCGCGGAGAGCCTCGAGGGATACCTGTGGCCCGGCCGCTATGACATCCCCGAGGGCGCCACCGCCGAGGAGGTCATCCAGAAGATGTGGGACCGGATGGAGAAGCAGCTGACGGACCGGGGCATCCCGGAGGACGAGTGGCACGAGACCCTCACGATCGCCTCCCTCGCCGAGCTCGAGGTCCGCGAGAGCAAGGACTACGGCAAGGTGATCCGCACCATCCACAACCGTCTGGAGGGCGCCGGGGAGGCGGGCGGCACGCCGATGCCGTTGCAGTTCGACTCGACCATCCACTACATCACCGGGAAGGCTGCCAGCGTCGGGACCACCGACGAGGAGCGGCACTCGGAGAACCCGTACAACACCTACCTCAACACGGGTCTGCCGCCGGGCCCGATCGCATCCCCGGGCGGTGCGACGCTCGATGCGAGCATCGACCCGCCGAAGGGCGACTGGCTCTACTTCGTCACCGTCAACACCGACACCGGCGAGACGAAGTTCGCCTCCACCTGGGCCGAGCACGAGGAGAACGTCGCGGAGTGGCAGGCCTGGGCCCAGGAGAAGGGGTGAGCATGAGCTCGGACACAGCCCGGTTCGCGGTCGTCGGCTCCCCGGTGGCCCACTCCCTCTCGCCCGTGCTGCACCGCACGGCATACGCGGAGCTCGGCATCGACCATGCCGCCTACGACCGCTTCGACGTGCCCGCCGGCGAGCTGGCCGGCTTCCTGGCGGCCGGCCCGGGCCGCGAGCTCGCGGGCCTCAGCGTGACCATGCCCGGCAAGCCGGAGGCCTTCGCCCTGGCCGCCGAGACGGACGAGACCTCCCGGGCACTCGGGATCGCCAACACTCTGATCCGCCGGACCGATGGCCGCTGGCGCGCCGAGAACCACGACGTGCACGGGATCGTGGCCTCACTGCGCGATCACGGGGCCCACCGCCCTGTCACCGGCGGTGTGCTCGGCTCCGGTGCCACCGCGGCCAGTGCGGTCGCCGCGCTGCTCGAGCTCGGGACCGAGGAGATCGTGCTGTCGGCCCGCAGCCCCCACAAGCTCGCTCCGCTCGAGGAGCTCTCGTCGCGGGCCGGGGTGCGCACGCGCCGGGTGCCCTGGGAGTCCAGCCGGGAACTGCTCACGGCCGACGTGCTGATCAGCGCGCTGGCCGCTGAGGGCGCTCAGGCCCTCGCGGCAGACTGGGGCACCGTGACGGACCGCTCGGTCCCCTCCCAGTTCCTGGACGTCCTCTACGATCCCTGGCCGGCGCCGCTGGCCGCCCTCGTCGCCGCCCGGGGCGGTGAGGTCGCCGACGGTCTCGAGATGCTCGCCCACCAGGCGGGCCAGCAGGTCCGCTCCATGCTCGGCGTCCCCTCCGCCCCGGTCCGGGAGATGCTCGCGGCCGCCCGGTCCGAGCTCGCCGGGCGAGGGCGCGGGCCGACCCCGTCCCGGCACCCGGATCCCTTGTCCCGCTCGGTAAAGCGGTAGTAAAGTGAGGCGCAGTCGGCGAGAGGTCGCCGACGACATAAGGACGAGCACGAGGAAGTGACTCATGGACCTGGATCGAGGGCTCCCGGACGGCACCGACGGCCGGCCACCCCGTGGCACCGACGATCCCGTACTCATGTCCCCGACGGATCCCGTCATCGACCCCGCCGACTCCACCGCACTGCTGCGCCGGTGCACGGCGCTGGCGACCCGTGCTCGCGTCGACCTGCTCACCGCCGGGCGGCACTCCGCCTCCGAGGAGCTCGACGAGGTGCTGATCGTCCTGGAATCCTGGGAGGAGACGAGGGTCGCCGACCCGGACCCGACGATGGTCGTGCTCGCGGCGGCCGCGCTCCAGGATCTCCTCGAGCGTCTGCCCGAATCCTCCCGCTCCACCCTCGGAGCTCGGGCGGAGGCCGCGCTGCGGGTGCTGCACACGCTGATGCGCTCCGCACGCATCGACGCGATGGCGTGATTGTCTTCACGTCACTGCTGGCAGAGGCCGTTTCGGTTCCCGGCGCATTCCCGGTGCGTGCTATATTTCTTCCGTTGCTACGGCGACCACCTGTCCGGGTGGCGGAATTGGTAGACGCGCTAGCTTGAGGTGCTAGTGCCCGCTTTAGGGCGTGGGGGTTCAAGTCCCCCCTCGGACACGGATCCACCCCTCCTGATCGATGCGACATCGGCAGGAGGGGTTCGTCGTTCCCGCGGGGTCGCGGGGGAGGGGGAGCACGAGGTGAGGCCGAGGCGCGACGCCGAGCCGACGGCGGTGACGCGCCCGTCCGAGCGCACCCCTCCCTGGCGCTACGCGCTGGGCATGTTCGGCACCTCGATCCCGATCAACCTCATCAAGGGGTCGATCGTGCTGCTCTATGTCGACATCCTCGGCATGGACGTGCGCGCCTACGCCGTGGTGATGACCCTCTACGCGGTCATCGACGCCCTCGACAACCCGCTGCTGGGGTTCCTCTCGGACCGCACCCGCACCCGGTTCGGGAGACGACGCCCCTGGTTGCTGCTGGGCACGCCGCTGCTCGCGGCGAGCATGATCGCGCTGTTCACCCCGCCCTCCTGGCTCGACGGGAGCGGCCTGGTGATCTGGTTCGCGGTGTTCGCGATCCTCAGCGAGCTGTTCGATTCGATGCTGAACGCCAACTACGGGGCGCTGCTGCCGGAGCTGTTCCCGCGCGAGCGTTCCCGGGCGGTGGCCAATGCTCTGCGCCAGGGGTTCCAGCTCCTGGCCCTGATCATCTCCCTCGCCCTCACGCCGGTCCTGACCACCAGCGTCTTCGGCAACGAGGAGACCACCGGCGGGTTCACGGTGACCGCTGTCCTCTACGGCGTCCTCGCCGTCGTCGTCCTGCTGGTGATGACGCTCGGGGTGCACGAGAACCCCACCTACGGGCACGAGGAGCGTCCACGCTTCCTGCCGGCCGCTCTGCAGATCCTCCGCAACGGCCTGTTCTGGTCCGTGGGCCTCACCGGTGCCTGCTACGGCATCGCACTGGCGATCGTGCTGGCCGGTATCCAGCTGTATGTCCGGTACACGCTGGGACTCAGCGTCGCCCACGCCTTCGTCCTCCAGGGCGAGGTCATCATCGTCGCCGCGGCGGGACTCGCCGTCTGGTCGCGGGTGATCGCGCGGATCGGCGCCCTGCGGGCATGGCGCACGGCGTTCCTCGTGCTCGCGGCGGCCTTCGCCCTGATGTTCTTCGCGAACTCGCTGCTCACCGCCCTCGGCGCCGGAGTGGTGCTGGGTCTGGGCTGGGCCGGCATGATGGCCACCCAGGACCTGGTGGTCGCCCGGGTACTCGATGCGGACGCGGCCCGGCACGGGACACACCGGGAGGGGCTGTTCCTCTCCGCTTTCGGGGTCTTCGGGCGTCTGAACGGCGCGGTCACCGGTGTGGCTCTGGCCTCGCTGGGAGTCCTCTTCGGCTACAACTCCGGGGACGATCCGGGCACCCGGACCGATGACGCCTTCCGTGTGTATCTGTGTGTCTATCCCTTCGTGCTCGTGGCACTCGGCGCGATCGCCTCGCGGTTCATCCACGTCCCACCCGCGCAGCCCCGGGAAGGCCGGGACCGCGCAGCGGTCGCTGAGTAGTCTGAACCGATGACCCGACGACTGGTGATCACCGCGGATGATCTGGGTCGGGACCCCTGAAGCACCGCGGAGGTCGAGGCTCTCGCCCGCGAAGGGCACCTCACGGCGACCTCGCTGATCACGCTCACCGAAGGCTCCGCCGGCGCCGCCCGGCGTCTGCGGGACGCCGGGCTCGAGCGTTGGCGTCCACACACCCGCGGTGCGAGCCTGCTGGACCCGGACGGCCTCCTGAGCAGCGACCCCGCCCGGGTGCTCCCGCAGCCCGTCGCCCGGCTCCACCGCGAGGCCCTCGTCCTCGCCGACGAGCTCGGCGTCGCCCTGCCCGCGGCGATCATCACCACCCCTCGGGCCGGCGACGACGCAGAACTCCGCGGCCGGATGATCGACCTGCTCGCCGCGCTGCCGGAGGGGACCAGCGAGCTGTTCGTGCACCCCGCCGCCGACGGGCCGGGCATCCCGTCGCAGCGGGTGGCCGAGGCGCGTCTGCTGCGCGACCCCCTCTGGCACCGCGCGCTGGAGCACGAGGGACTCGAGGCGATGGGGCAGTGGTGAGTGCGATCCCGATCGGTCCCTGATCCTCCCCGTGGGAGAATCACGCCCATGGTCCACGTCTTCCTCCACGAGCCCGCCATCGCGGGCAACACGGGCAACGCCATCCGGCTGGCGGCCGTCACCGGAGCCCGGCTCCACCTCGTCGAGCCCTTCGGCTTCGACCTCGAGGACGCGAAGCTGCGTCGAGCCGGACTGGACTACCACGACCTGGCCGACGTGAGCATCCACCCCGACCTGGACGAGGGCCTCGCCGCGGTCCCCTCCGCACGCGTGTTCGCCTTCACCGCACACACCGATGTGCGCTTCGACCAGGTCGAGTACACCCGCGAGGACGTGCTGCTGTTCGGGACCGAACCCACCGGGCTTCCCGCCGACGTCCTGGAGCACCCCCGGGTCACCTCCCTCGTGCGGATCCCCATGCTCCCCGCGCGCCGATCGCTGAACCTCGCCAACTCCGTCGCGATCGCGGTCTACGAGGCCTGGCGACAACTGGGCTACGACGGGACCGGCGCGTGAGCTCCCGCACCCCGTCCCGTCACGCCCTGCCGACCCGGATCCAACGCCGCAACGGGCTCTTCCAGCAATGGCAGGCCCTGCTGACCAACCGGACCAAACGCACCCGCACCGGTGAGATGGTGATCCAGGGGGTGCGGCCCATCACCCAGGCCATCGCCCACGGTGTCGAGATCCGCGCCCTGCTCAGCGACGGCCGGGAGCGTCCCTCGCAATGGGCGCGCGAGCTGCTCCAGGCCCCGCCGGCACCGGTCGTGCAGCTGGCCCCCGAGCTGATGGCCGAGCTGGGGGAGCGGGTAGACGGCACCCCGGAGCTGCTGGCCCTGGCCGCCGTCCCCTCCGACGACCTCGCAGCCCTCTCCCCGTCGCCCTCCGCGCTCCTGGTCGCCTTCGACCGCCCCACGGGCCCGGGCAACATCGGGTCCCTGGCCCGCACCGTCGACGCGCTGGGCGGCGAGGGGCTCGTGATCACCGGGCACAGCGCGGACCCCTGGGACCCCGCCGCGATCCGGGCCAGCACCGGCTCGATCTTCGCCGTCCCCGTCCTGCGCCGCCCCTCCCACCAGGACGTCATGGACTGGGTCGCCGGTCGTCGCGCGCTCGGGGAGCCCTGGACCGTGCTCGGCCTCGACGAGGCCGGGGGCTTCGAGCTGGCCGAGGTGGACCTCACCGGCCCGGTGCTGCTCGTGGTCGGCAACGAGACGGCCGGTATGAGCACGCAGTGGCGGGAGGCCTGCGACGTCGTCGCCGAGATCCCGATGGGTGGCAGCGCCTCGTCGCTGAACGCGTCGGTGGCGGGCTCGATCGCCCTCTACGAGGCACGGCGCCAGCGAGGCCGGGCTCGCGCCTGAGATCGCCGGCTCAGCCGGTGCCGAGGGCGGCGCGCACCAGCGGGGCGCCGAGCAGCCCCAGGAACGGGCCAGCCAGCAGCACCGGGCCGACGGCGAAGCGCACCCCGGCCCGACGGGTCAGGACCATCACCACGGCCCCGGCGGCGCCGCTGAGCACGGCGATCCCGAGCAGCGCCCCCAGCAGCACCTCTCCGCCCAGCGCCGTGCTCATCAGCACCACCACCGGCACGGTCTTGGCATCGCCCATGCCGAGCAGCGGCGGAGCGATGAGAGCCAGGAGGATCGCCCCCAGTCCCAGGAGGAGGGCCAGCACGGCGGCCGTGCGCAGCTCCTCCCGCAGGGCGGGCACGGCGAGGGCGACGCCGGCGAGCGCCGCTGACACGGCGAGCGTGAGGCCGCCGACCCACCGGTTGGGCAGGCGGTGCTCCCGGCCGTCGACCCATGCGAGCACCAGTGCGGGCGGGAGATAGACGAGGCCGAGCACCGCGAGGGGCAGCAGGGTCGTCACGGAGGCGGGGTCCACGCTCGCCATTCGACCAGAATCGGCCCTCCCGCGGGCGTGGACGGGCTTTCTTGTGGACGGCAGCCGGCGGCCGCCTCAGAGCGTCGGCGGCTGCCCGAGCGTCGACTCCACACGGATGATCCGCCGGCGCAACCACACCTTCTTGCCACCGCCGAGGTAGATGCGGGTGCGGGCGTGCTCCCAGCGACCGTACTCGGCCTGGTCCGTCAGGGCGGCGCGCACCTGGCCCACCGAGCTGCTGCGCGGAACCGTGATGATCTGGAACTCGTAGTCCTCGGCGGCGCGCCCCGACTCCAGCGGGAGGTCCCGGACCTGACGCGGGTCCCGCACGTGCTCGATGCGAGCGACCAGGCTCTGGTGGGCTCCGGGCAACGGTTTCCTCCTGTGCGCGTTCTGCGCCGGGACGACTCCGTGACCGCGTCCCGGCCGTATCCGCTGTCCATTCTGCCGTCGGACGCGGTACCGTCCAACCATGAACACGGATCCTCGCTCCGCTCTCGCTGCGCTGATCGCTGCCCTCGAACGTCACTACGAGGCGGCCGCCGCCTCCCGCGGTGACGACGATCCCGCCCTGGACGCCGCCACCGAGCAGCTCACCACGGCCTTCGACACCTACGACGACTCGCTCTTCGACGCGTACGACATCGCCACGCCGCTCATCGTCTTCGATGGTGAGGACGACGAGGAGGACGACGACTTCGACGACCTCGACGACTTCGAGGACGACGAGGACGACTACGGCTCGGACGACGATGACCGGTACGACGACGAGAGCGACGAGGATGACGACGACGAGCGCTGAGCTCGTCCGCTGACCCTGCACGTCATTTTCACCACTGGTCCCTGCGCGGTACCGGGCACGATGCCCGGTGCCGCGTACTCTGTGCGGGGCCGACGATCGCGTCGGCCGTGCGAGACCGTCGCCGTCCCCGAGGAGTGTCCATGTCGTTCATCGAGGCGATCGTCCTGGGCATCGTCCAGGGTCTGACCGAGTTCCTCCCGATCTCCTCGAGCGCCCACGTGCGCGTGGTGGGCGAGCTGATGAACCCCGGCCAGGATCCGGGCGCCGCCTTCACGGCCATCATCCAGCTCGGCACCGAGACCGCGGTGCTGATCTACTTCTGGAAGGACATCACCCGGATCATCGGGCGCTGGTTCAAGGCTCTGGCCGGGAAGATCCCCCACTCCGACCCGGACGTGCGTATGGGCTGGCTGGTGATCATCGGCTCGATCCCGATCGGGGTGCTGGGGCTGTTGTTCGAGGAGCAGATCGACTACGGCCTGCGCAACCTCTACATCACCGCCACCATGTTGATCGTCTTCGGTCTCCTGCTGGGGCTGGCCGACCGCGTCGCCCCGCAGCGCAAGGAGCTCACGGACCTCTCCGTCCGCGACGGCATCCTGTTCGGCCTCGCCCAGGCCCTTGCCCTCATCCCCGGCGTCTCCCGCTCCGGCGGCACCATCACCGCCGGGCTGCTCATGGGGTACTCCCGCAAGGCCGCCGCCCGCTACGCCTTCCTGCTGGCCGTGCCCGCCGTCTTCGCCTCCGGGCTGTACAAGGCGGCGCAGGAGGTGCCCGCGCTGCTGAGCACCGACGGGCGCGCCGCCGCCGCGGCTGCGGGCGAGCCCTCGCTGCTGGCGATGATCCTCGCGACCCTCGTCGCCTTCGGCGTCGGCTTCGCGGTCATCGTGTGGTTCATGCGCGTCATCGAGAACCACTCGTACCTGATGTTCGTCGCGTACCGCGTGGTCGCCGGCCTGGTGCTGCTGGGCCTGTTGTGGTTCGGGGCGGTGGACCCGCTGGGCGGGGCCTGAGGCAGGTCTCACAGCGACGGCTGCGCCGCCCTCTCGGTCCGCCTCGATCCAGGTGGCGGCCCGTATGATCGAACGGTGCATTCCTGGACCTCCCCGTCGATCTCGCCCCTTCCCGCCTCCGGTGTGCCGCTGAGGCTGCACGACACCCGGACCGGCCGCACGGCGCCCCTCGTCCCGCTCGTGCCCGGGCGGGCACGGCTGTACGTCTGCGGGATCACCCCGTACGACGCGACGCACCTGGGGCACGCGGCCACGTACCACGCCACCGACCTCATGCGCCGTGCCCTGCTGGACGTCGGCCTCGAGGTGGAGGTCGCCCAGAACGTCACCGACGTCGACGATCCGCTGTTCGAGCGCGCCGGCCGCGACGGGGTGGACTGGCGTGAGCTCGCCGCCTCGCAGACGGAGCTGTTCGCGGAGGACATGGAGGCGCTGCGGATCATCGCCCCGGAGACCTACCGCTCCGTGAGCGAGGCGATGGACGACATCATCACCACCGTGCGCACCCTGCGCGAACGGGGCCGTGCCTATCCCGTCCAGGCCACCGACGCCGCCGGCGCCGAGGGCACGGACTGGTACCTCGACCTGTCGATCGACGGCGCCCTCGGGGACGTCTCGGGCTGGGACGAGCAGCAGATGCTCGAGGTGTTCGCCGAGCGCGGCGGCGACCCCGAGCGCGAGGGCAAGCGCGGGACGTTCGACCCCCTGCTGTGGCGCGCCGAGCGCGAGGGCGAACCGGCCTGGGAGGCGGGGGAGCTCGGTCGGGGCCGGCCCGGCTGGCACGTGGAGTGCGTCTCCATCGCCGAGGACGCCCTGGGCCTGCCCTTCGACGTCCAGGCCGGCGGCAGCGACCTGATCTTCCCCCACCACGACCTCGGCGCCGCGCATGCGATCGGGACGGGGCGCGGTTTCGCCGCCGTCTACACCCACAGCGGCATGGTGGCGTACGAGGGCGAGAAGATGAGCAAGTCCCTCGGCAATCTCGTCTTCGTCCACCGCCTGGTGCGCGACGGCGTCGACCCGATGGTGGTCCGCCTGGTGCTCATGGCCCACCACTACCGCACCGACTGGGCCTGGACCGGGGCGGAGCTCGAGCTCGCCGCGACCCGCCTGGAGGCCTACCGCGCCGCCGCAGCGCGCGGAGGTCACCACCCGGGAACGGTCGAGGCACTGCGCGGCGCGCTGCGGGAGGACCTCGACACCCCCGCGGCGCTCACGGCCCTCGATGCCTGGGCCGAGGGCGCCACCCCGGAGCCGGATGCCGCCGCCGAGGGGCCCGGGGACGTCGCCGCCGCGACCGACGCGCTGTTCGGTCTCACGCTGCGCGTCTGAGCCCTCGGCGGCGCGGGCCCGCCGGGTTCACTCCGACTCGCGCCGTCGCTTCAGGAACTGCTCGAACTCCTCGGCGATCGCCTCACCGCTGGCCTCCGGCAGCTCCGCCGCGTCCTGAGCGCGCTCGAGCCGGCGCACGTACTCCGCCACGTCCTCGTCGGTGCGGGCCAGCTCATCGACCCCCCGTTCCCAGGCCTCCGCGTCCTCGACCAGCTCACCGAGGGGGATCGGGGCGCTGACCAAGGACTGCACCTCCCTCAACAGCCCCAGCACCGCCTTCGGGGAGGCGTTCTGGGACACGTAGTGCGGGACCTGCACCCACGCGCTCGTGGTGCGCATCCCGGCGCTCGCGGTGCGGCGGGCGAGGATCGTCGGCACCCCGATCGGCCCCGAGTACAGCTCGCTCCCGTCCACCTTCTCGGCCCTGCCGGGCTCGACGTCGGCCGAGACCGGCAGCGGGCGGGTGTGCGGGGAATCGGCCAGCAGGGCGCCCAGAGAGATGACGGAGCTCACGTCCAGCACCTGCAGCTGCTCCAGCACCTCGTCGCAGAAGCGCTTCCAGCGCACAGAAGGCTCGGGCCCCAGCACCGTGACGATCTCGGGACCGCGCGGGGGCTGCACGATCCGCAGCTCGGTGTCCGGCCAGTCGATCACCCGCAACCCCTCCTCGGTGGTGCGGATCTCGGGGCGATTGACCTGGAAGTCGATGAACTCCTCGGCGTCGACCGCTCCGGCAGGACGGGAGGGCCACATCTCGAGCAGGTGCTCGATCACCCCGCTGGCGGCCTCTCCCGCGTCGTTCCACCCGTGGAAAGCGGTGATGGCGATTCGACTCATCATTCCATCATAGGCTCGGGCGACCTCGCGGAGCCTGGGTGCAGGAGCACCGGATATCCTCGGCCCGGTCCGGACCGCGACCGCCCGGGCACGGAGGAGACGCACCATGAAGAGCCCCACCCTGCGCCTGGGTGCGCTGCCCCCGATCAAGGTCAGCCCCGGAACCCTGGTCACGGTGCTCGTGCTCGCCGTCATCCTGTACCCGGGACTGGGCGCCGGCGGCTCCTCCCCGGCGACGGGGGCGCTGCTGGCGTTCGGCATCGCCCTGTTCATGATCCTCTCCGTCCTCGTCCACGAGGCCTCGCACGCCCTCAGCGCCCACGGCTTCGGCGCGCAGGTGGACCACATCGCCCTGACCCTGTGGGGCGGGCACACCCAGTACCGGGGCGAAGCCCTGGGCACCGTCGCCTCGATGGTGATCTCCCTGTCCGGTCCGCTGGCCAACGGGGTGCTGGCGGCGCTGACCACGGGCTTGGGCGCCCTGAGCCTCCCGGGCACCCCCGCGGACGTGTTCTGGACCTACGGCAGCATCCTGAACATCGCCCTGGGCCTGTTCAACCTGCTGCCGGGACTGCCGATGGACGGCGGGCGCGCCCTGGAGGCCCTGCTGGGCGGGGTGCTGCGAGACGTGCTGCTGGGCACCCGTGTGACCGCCTGGATCGGACGCGTCATCGCGGTCGCCGTGGTGGCGCTGCCCCTGTGGCGGATCCTGCGTGACCAGGGGACCGGCTCCCTGGGCCTGCTCACGCTGCTGTGGGCGATGCTGATCGCCGCGATGCTGTGGCAGGGAGCCTCGCGCGCCCTGCAGGCCGCGACCCTGCAGCATCGGATCCGGACACTCGACGCAGCGGCGCTGGCGCGCCCGATGCACATCGTCCCGCCCGGACAGCTGCTCGCGGAGCTCGGCTCCGGGTCGGATCTCGACACCGTGCTGGTCCTGGACCGCAGCGCGCCGCGGCCGGGGACCGTCGGCCACGCCTACCGCATCCACCCCGCCGCGGCGGAGGCAGTCCCCGTCGCGCAGCGCGGGCGGACCCCGGTCAGCGCCGTCGCCGGCTCCGTGGGCGAGATGGGCCTGCTGGACGCCTCCCTGCGCGGCGACGCACTGATCTCGGCGATGCTCGCCCGCCCCGTGCCCGTGTACCTCGTCCATGAGTCCGAGGGACGGCCGCGCGGCGTGATCATGAGCGCCGACGTCAACGGTCTTCTGCGCGGACGGTGACCAAGTCGACTCTCGCGCGCAGACGTCTCACCTCGCGTCATATGCTGGGACGCATGACGCAGCAGCCCGCGCCCCGAGCTCCCCGCCGCGGCCTGGATCGCACCGGTCCCTTCGACCTCGGCGACAAGGTCCAGCTCGCCGACTCCAAGAACCGCCTGCACACGATCACGCTCAAGCCCGGCGGGCAGTTCCACACCCATCGCGGGGTGCTCGAGCACGATCAGCTGATCGGGGCCGAGGACGGGGTGGTCGTCGAGGACAACCGGGGCACCCGCTACCAGGCGCTGCGCCCCCTGTACTCCGACTACATGCTCTCGATGCCCCGCGGCGCCGCGATCATCTACCCCAAGGACGCCGCGCAGATCCTCATGTGGGGCGACATCTTCCCGGGTGCCCGCGTGCTCGAGGCGGGAGTCGGCTCCGGCGGTCTGACCACCGCGCTGCTGCGCGCCGTCGGCGCCGACGGTTCGGTCCACTCGATCGAGCGCCGCGAGGACTTCGCCGAGGTCGCCCGGGAGAACGTCGAGACCTTCTTCGGCGCCCCGCACCCATCGTGGGATCTCTCGATCGGCGACTTCCAGGACGTCGCCCCCGCCCTGAACCCGGACGGCCCCGCCGTGGACCGTGTGGTGCTGGACATGCTCGCCCCCTGGGAGTGCGTCGACGCCGCCGCCGAGGTGCTCGTCTCCGGCGGGGTGTTCCTCGCCTACGTCGCGACCGTCACCCAGCTCTCGCGGACCGCCGAGGCGCTGCGGGACCACGGCGAGTTCACCGAGCCCCACGGCTGGGAGTCCTTCGTGCGGCCCTGGCACCTCGAGGGCCTGGCCGTGCGTCCCGAGCACCGCATGAACGCCCACACCGGCTTCCTGCTGACCTCCCGGCGCACGGCCCACGGGGCCCGCGCCCTGACCCGCGTGAGCCGCCCCGCGCCGGGCTCCCGGGACGAGGAGGAGCTGACCGATCCCGCCAACGACGGCTTCGGCGGCTCGACGAGCGAGTGGGGTCCGCAGGACGTGGGGGAGCGGGGCGTCGCCCCACGCAAGCTCAAGCGCGCACTGCGCGACATCCGGCAGGGACGCGACCGCTGACGCGTCCCGAGCAGAGGGAAGGAGACCGCTCCCGATGAAGACCTACGCGGAGATGACCGCCGAGCTGGAGCAGCTCGCCGCCCACAACGACCGGCTCACCGGCTCGCTGCGCGCCGCCCGTGCCCAGATCGTCGAGCTCAAGAGCGACCTCGAACGGGTCGGGGACCCGCCGAACTCGTATGCGACCTTCCTGCGCCGGACCGAGGGGACCACCCTCGACGTCCTGCACAACGGGCGGAAGCTGCGGGTCGCGACCGCTGCGAGCCTGGACCTGGACGCCCTCACGCCCGGCACCGAGCTGCGCCTGAACGAGGCCCTGGCCGCGGTGGAGGCAGTGGCCGCGAGCGACGCCGGCAACGTGGTGCCCGTGGTCGAGTCCCTCGCCGACACCCGCTTGCTGGTGGCCGTCGCCCCCGACGACATCCGGGCGCTGCGCCGAGCGGGCGGCCTGACCGAGGAGACCCTGCATCCCGGCGACCACGTCCTGGTGGACCTCAAGGCACAGCTGGTGCTCGAACGGATCGACCGCGCCGAGATCACCGACCTCGTGCTCGAGCAGGTCCCCGACGTGTCCTTCGACGAGATCGGCGGGCTCGGCGACCAGATCGAGGCGATCCGCGACGCCGTCGAGCTGCCGTTCCTCCAGCAGGACCTCTACCGAACCTACGGTCTGCGCCCGCCGCAGGGCGTGCTGCTGTACGGTCCGCCCGGCTGCGGCAAGACGATGATCGCCAAGGCCGTCGCCCACGAACTGGTGCTGCGCAGCGCCGAGGTGCGCGGGGTCAGCGTCTCCGAGGCGCTCGAGAACTCGGCCTTTCTCAACGTCAAGGGCCCCGAGCTGCTGAACAAGTACGTCGGCGAGACCGAGCGCTCCATCCGCCTGGTCTTCGAGCGGGCGCGGGAGAAGGCCGCCGCCGACCATCCCGTGGTCATCTTCTTCGACGAGATGGAGGCGCTGTTCCGCACCCGCGGCACCGGGCTGTCCAGCGACGTCGAGACCACGATCGTGCCGCAGCTGCTGGCCGAGATCGACGGCGTCGAGGGGCTGGACAACGTGATCGTCATCGGCGCCTCCAACCGTGAGGACATGATCGACCCCGCGATCCTGCGCCCGGGACGGCTCGACGTGAAGATCCGCGTGCGCCGCCCCCACGCCCGCGCCGGTCGCGAGATCCTCGGCCTCTACCTCGACGAGAGCGTGCCCGTGCGCGAGGACCGGGCGGCGCTGCTGGACCTCGCGGTCGCGGAGATCTACGACGACGGTCCCTCCTCGGCCTTCGTGCGCCTGGAGTACGGCGACGGCACCGAGGAGACGCTCCACTTCCGCGACTTCGTCTCCGGGGCGACGCTGCGCAACATCACCGACCGCGCCAAGAAGCTCGCCGTCAAGGACCAGCTCCGCAGCGGCCAGGAGGGTCTGACCTCGCAGCATCTGCGCGACGCGATCACCGCCGAGTTCGTGGAGAACGAGGACATGCCCTCGGCCGCCCACCCCGAGGACTGGGCCCGGGTGGCCGGTGACCGGGGCACGCGCGGCCGGCGCCTCGACGCGGTCGTCCCGCTGCAGGGCCGCTCCCGCGCGACCGCCGCCGACGAGGAGGAGGCGACCGCCCGATGACCGAGCACGTCCCCCCGACCGCGGCACTGAGGACCGAGCGGGTGATGGGCATCGAGACCGAGTTCGGGGTGCTGCACGCCGACCTCGAGGACCGCTCCCGGGCCGGCGCCGGCAGCTCGATCCTGCTCTCGCACCTCGTGGTCGGGGCCTACGCCCTGCTGGACCCGCTGGAGGGAGAGCGCGGCCGCCGGGTGCGCTGGGACTACGGTGACGAGACCCCGCTGCGGGACGCCCGCGGCTTCGAGCTCCAGCGCGCCGCGGCGCACCCCACCCAGCTCACCCACGAGGTGCGCGACGCCCACGTGCCCAGCGTCGAGCTGGACCAGCCGCTGGCCGGTCCGGAGGTGGCGCCCGAGGGCGACGACGCCGAGGTGCTCACCTGGGCCGCGCAGCGCTCGATCGGCAACGCCGTGCTCACCAACGGCGCCCGCTGGTACGTCGACCATGCCCATCCCGAGTACTCCGCCCCCGAGGTCACCAGGGCCCGCGAGGCGGTGGTCGCCGACCGCGCCGGCGAGGAGATCGCCCGTCGTGCGATGGGCATCCTGGAGGCCGCCGAGGGCATCCCCGACGTCGCGCTGTACAAGAACAACACCGACGGCAAGGGGGCCTCCTACGGCACCCACGAGAACTACCTCGTCGACCGCGACGTGCCCTTCGAACGGGTCGCCGCCGCCATGCTGCCGTTCCTGACCACTCGCCAGGTGCTGGTGGGTGCGGGCCGCGTGGGACTGGGAACCCGGGGCGAGCACCCCGGGTTCCAGCTCTCCTCGCGCGCCGACTTCATGGAGGCCGAGGTGGGGCTCGAGACCACCTTGAACCGGCCGATCGTCAACACCCGCGACGAGCCGCACTCGGACCCCTCGCGCTTCCGCCGCCTGCACGTGATCGTCGGGGACGCGAACCTGCTCGAGGAATCCACCTTCCTCAAGCTCGGCACCACCTCGCTGGTGCTCGCCGCCCTCGAGGCCGAGCACCGCACCGGCGAGGCGATCCTGCCGGACCTGCGCCTGGCCGATCCCGTCACGGCGATCCGCACCATCAGCCACGACCCCACGCTGCGGGCCACCGTCCCCCTGGCCGACGGGCGGGAGCTCACCGCCGTGCAGATCCAGCGTGCGCACCTCGAGGCGCTGGTCGAGGTCGCCGACCCCGAGGACGAGGAGACCACCCAGGTGCTGGCCGCCTGGGGCGAGCTCCTCGACCTGCTCGAGGAGGACCCGGCCCGGGCCGCGGATCGCGTCGAGTGGGTCGCCAAGCTCCAGCTGCTGGAGCGCTACCGCGCCCGCCACGGTCTGCCGTGGGGTGATCCGCGCCTGTTCATGGTCGACCTGCAGTACTCGGACCTGCGCCCGGGCAGGGGGCTGTTCACGAGGCTGCGCTCCGCCGGTGCGGTGGGCACCCTCGTCGGCCAGGACGAGGTGGACGCGGCCGTCACCACCGCCCCCGTCACCACCCGTGCCCACCTGCGCGGGGGCCTGATCGCCGCCCACCGCGAGCACGTGCCCTCGGCCGGCTGGGACGCGATCACGCTCGCGGGCGCCGACGGCGGCTACCGCCTGCGCCTGGCCGATCCGCGCCTGGGCTCCGCCGCGTGGTGCGCGCTGCGCGGCATCGACCTGTCGGAAGATCCCGAGACGATCCTCGACGCGCTGCGCCGGGCCGTCTCCGAGTCCTGAGGAGGACCCCATGTCCCAGCAGTCACTGCACGGCCCCGGAGATCACGACGACTCCGCCGACTCCGCTGACGTCGCCGGCGGGCAGACCTTCGCCTCGGCCCAGGGCGCCGACGACCTGCTCGACGAGATCGACTCGGTCCTGGAGTCGAACGCCGAGACCTTCGTGCGCTCCTTCGTCCAGAAGGGCGGCCAGTGACCCGATGATGCGTCGCGTCGGAGGGCTGGAGACCGAATTCGGTCTGGTGTGCGTGCGGGCCGACGGCTCCCGCGCCCTCGAGCCGGAGGCCGCCGCCCGCGAGCTGTTCCGCCCCGTGGTGGCCATGGGCCGCTCCTCGAACGTGTTCCTGCGCAACGCGGCACGGCTCTATCTCGACGTGGGCTCCCACCCGGAGTACGCCACTGCCGAGTGCGACGACTGGTGGGAGCTGGTCGCCCAGGACCGCGCGGGAGAGCGGATCTTCGCAGACCTCGCCGCCCAGGCGGACCGGCGCCTCGCCGACGACGGGCAGGACGCCCGCATCCACCTGCTCAAGAACAACGTCGACTCCGCGGGCAACGCCTTCGGCTCCCACGAGAACTACCTCGTCGACCGCCGCGGGGAGTTCACCCGCCTGCCCCGCTACCTGCTGCCGTTCCTGGTCACCCGCCAGATCATCACGGGCGCGGGGGGAGTGGTCACCGATCCCGACGGCACCGGACGCTTCGTCTTCTCCCGGCGCAGTGACCACATGTGGGAGGCGATCTCCTCGGCGACCACCCGCACCCGCCCGATCATCAACACCCGGGACGAGCCCCACGGCGATCCCACCCGCTTCCGTCGCCTCCACGTCATCGTCGGCGATTCGACCATGAGCGAGGTCTCCACCCACCTGCGCTTCGCGACCACGGACCTGGTGCTGCGAGTGATCGAATCGGGCCGGTCGCTGCCCGAGCTCGCCCTGCACGATGACATCGCGGCGATCCGCGCCGTCGCCCGCGATCTCACCGGGCAGCAGCCGATCCCCACCGCGAACGGGGGCAGCACCACCGCGGTGCAGGTGCAGCAGCGATGGCTCGACCTCGCCGCCGAGGTCGCCCAGGAGGGGGAGGAGCAGCAGGTCCTGGAGACCTGGCAGAAGGCCCTCGACGCCGTGCGCACGGGGGATCGGTCCTGGGCCGCGACGCATCTCGACTGGGCCATCAAGGAGCAGCTGGTTGGCCAGGTCGCCGCGCGCCTCGGCCTCGATCTCTCCGCGCCCGAGATCGAACGGCTCGATCTCGCCTATCACGACATCGCCCCCGCCCACAGCGTCTTCCAGGCGCTCCAGCGTCGCGGGCTCGCTCCGTCGGTGCTGCAGGAGCAGCGGGTCGAGGACGCCCGGGAACAGGCCCCGCGCACCACGCGGGCCCATCTGCGCGGCCAGGTCGTCACGGCCGCCCAGCAGCACGGCGTCGACCATGTCGTGGACTGGACCACGCTGCGCCTGACCCGCCCCGGCGCCATGCCGGTGCAGGTGCTGGACCCCTTCGCGACCTCGCTGCCGGCCGTGGACGCGCTGCTCGCGGAGATCCGTGCGCTCGGCGCGGACGCGCCGCCGCCGGCACCGCCCGCCTGAACCCTGGGTCGTCCCCACCCTGGGAACTCCTCGGCCCGCGCCCCGTACCCTGGTGCCCGTGCCCCGCTCGGGGCTCCTGACCCGAAAGGCCCGCTCTTGATCCGCCGCCGCACGCTGCTGACCACCGCCCTCGCCGCCACCGCCGCCATCGGGCTGGCCGCCTGCTCCGAGGACGGCTCCGATCCCGAGGCCACGGGTGCCGCCTCCGACGCCGGCGGCGGCGAGCCCGCCCTCTCGGGCGTCACGGTCGGTGAGGATCTCGGCGCGGAGCCGACCGTCGAGTTCTCCGCCCCGCTGGCGATCTCCGGCCCCGACGCGCAGGTGATCGTGCCCGGGGACGGCGCGAAGATCGCCGAGGGCGACAACCTCATCTGGCGCAGCCTCTACGCCGACGCGGCCACGGGCGAGACGCTGCAGTCCTGGTGGCAGGGCGCCCCCGCCAGCGGTCTGCGGGTCGACGCCGAGGGGGTCGGCCAGTCGGCCCTCGAGGCGCTGACCACCGCGACCGTCGGCTCCCGCGTCGCGATGGCCGGATGGCAGACCTCGCAGTCCGGCGACAACTACTCCCTGGTCCAGGTGGCCGACATCGACCGCGTCGTCGACCCGCTACGCGCCGAGGGCGAGAGCGGCGACCCCTCCGGGGACTTCCCGGCCGTGACCCTCGACGACAAGGGCGCACCCGCGCTCCAGGACACGCCGCAGGGCGATCCGCCCACCGAGACCGTGCGTGAGGAGCTCATCGTCGGGACCGGCGAGCGCACCCGCGAGGGTGACTACCTGGTCATGCACTACACCGGCTGGTCCTGGGCCGACGGGAAGCAGTTCGACTCCTCCTGGGAGCGGGATGCCCCCTTCTCCTTCGTCCAGGGAGCCGGGCGAGTCATCCCGGGCTGGGACCAGGGCCTGCTGGACCTGCCCGTCGGCAGCCAGGTCATGCTGGTCCTCCCGCCGGCCGCCGCCTACGGGGAGAAGGGCGAGAACGACGAGGAACTCAACGGCCAGACGCTGATCTTCGTCATCGACGTCCTCGACGCCGCCCACAGGGCAGACTGAGCGGACGACCGGTGACCGTCCGAGTCCACTGATCCGATCGATCCGATCGACCCGACCCCGAAGGAGGTCCCATGGACCGCAGCAAGCCCGAGATCGACCATCCCGAGGGCCCCGCGCCCACCGAGCTGGTCAGCCATGACGAGATCATCGGCGACGGCGAAGAGGCCGGCCGCGGCGACGTGGTCGACGTCCACTACGTCGGCGTCTCCCATTCCAGCGGCGAGCAGTTCGACGCCTCCTGGGACCGCGGCGAGCCGCTGCGCTTCCAGCTCGGCGTCGGCCAGGTCATCTCCGGCTGGGACCAGGGGGTCCAGGGGATGAAGGTCGGCGGTCGCCGCCGGCTGGGGATCCCCGCCTCCCTCGCCTACGGCGACATGGGCGCCCCGCCCGTCATCGCCCCCGGCGAGTCCCTGATCTTCGTGTGCGACCTGGTGGCGGTGCACAAGCGCTGAGCAGGTCCGCCATGTCGGCGGCGGGGGAGCAGGAAGGTCTCTTCGAGGCCCCCGCCCCCGCCGCCCCTGCACCCGAGGCCCCCGCGGGCGACCCGGGCCGCACGACGGCGGCCCGGGATCGCGCCCTGCGCACCACCGCGGGCTTCGACGTGGTCGAGGAGCTCCCCGTGGCGAGCGTGCGCCTGGTGGGGGTGCTCCCGCACCTGGACAGGCCCTTCGAGTACGCCGTCACCCCCGAGACCGCCGCGGCCGGCCCGGGGATGCGGGTACGGGTGCGCTTCTCCGGCCGCGACACCGAAGGCATAGTGCTCGCCCGTCTGGCGGAGCCGACCACCGACCGGGCCCTGGCACCGCTGCGCCGCCTGGTCTCCGAGGACGTCGTGGTCCCTCCGGCCATGATGCGCGTATGCGAGGACGTCGCGGCCCGCTGCGCCGGCACCGTCGGCGACGTGCTGCGCCTGGCGCTGCCGCCTCGCCACGCCCGCGCGGAGAAGGCCGACCGCGCCGCGGCGCAGAAGGAGGCGGAGACCGCAGGACCGGCGCCGGATGACGACGGGAGCACCGGCACCCCGCCCGCCGCGGTGAGCGCCCCGCGACCAGGGGATCGCTATGCGGGTCTCGCCGCCCTGCTCGGCCGCGCCGGCGACCCCACCGGACCCGTGCCCCGAGCGACCCTCACGCTCGATGCCGCGGACCCCTGGACGGCGGTGGCCGCTGACGCCCTGTCCGATCTCGCACCGGAGGCGGGCGCCCTGGTCATCGCCCCGGACCAGCGGGACGTGGCCCGGCTCGGGCGGGTGCTGACCGAGCGCGGCATCGCCCACGAGGTGCTCGCGGGCACCGAGGGACCCGAGAAGCGGTACCGCACCTTCCGCCGGATCCTGCGCGGCTCGGTGAGGATCGTGCTCGGCAACCGCTCGGCCGCCTTCGCCCCGGTGCAGGACCTCGCGCTGGTGATCTGCGTCGACTCCTCCGACGACCTGCTCGAGGAGCCCCGCGCCCCGTACCCGCACGTGCGCACCGTGCTGCAGTGCCGCTCCCGCGAGGAGCGCTGCGCGCTGCTGTTCCTGGCCGCGAGCGACTCCGTGCCGCTGCGGGCGCTCACCGAGTCCGGTTATCTCGCCCGCCTCGACCCGCGCCCCGCGCCGGTGACGACGGTGCGGCCGCACATCGTCGCCATGGACCAGTACCTGCGCGACCGAGAGGGCCCCTCCGGGCGCTCCCGCCTCCCGCAGGAAGCGATGCGGGTGATCCGCCGGGGGCTCGACCACGGCCCGGTCCTGGTGCAGGTGCCGCGCTCCGGGTACGTGCCGGCGATCGCCTGCACGTTCTGCGGGACCCGGGCCCAGTGCCCCCGCTGCGCGGCCCCGCTGTCGATCACCGGACGCGGCGGACACCTTCACTGCCGGGTGTGCGGCCGACGCGAGGACGGCTATCGCTGCCCCGAATGCGACCGCACCCAGGTCCGCGCCATGGTCATCGGCTCCACCCGCACCGCCGAGGAGCTCTCGCGCGCCTTTCCCGAGGTGACCCTGCTGGTCTCGGGCGGTGCGCACGGCGCGCTCGAGGATGCCGAGGTGCCCGAGGACGCGATCGTCGTGACCACCCCCGGGGCGGAGCCCTCGCCCCCGGGTCGCTTCGCCGCGGCTCTGCTGCTGGACGCCGACGCCATGCTGGGACGCGCCGCCTTCGACGCCGACGTGGAGGCGATCCGGCGTTGGCGCAACGCGATCGCCCTCGTGCGCAGCGCCGAGGAGCACGGCGAGGTGCTCGTGGTCGGCACGGCGACGCTCCCGGCCGTGCGCGACCTCGTCGCCCACCGCTCCGGCGCCTTCCTCGACCGGGTGCTGCAGGACCGCCGCGAGCTGGATCTACCGCCCTTCAGCCGGGTCGCCGAGATCGTGGGGGACAAGGAGGCCTGCCGCGCTTTCCTGGAGACCACCGAGCTGCCCGACGGCACCGAGGTCTTCGGTCCCGTCGACCTCGAGGGGCCCGACGCCGCCGGACGCGCCCGAGCGGTGGTGCGTCTGGACCCGCACCGCTCCCGTGAGCTCGCCGACGCACTCCGGGCCGGGGTCGCCGCCCGGTCCGCCCGCAAGTCCCGCGGCTCGCTGCGGGTGCGCCTGGACCCGCCCGACGTGTTCTGACACGCCCGTCCCGGGCGTCCCTCGCGCCCGCGACCTGCTCCCGTAGTGTCTGCGGGAGCACCCGTTTCCACCGCGATGACGCGATGAAGGGACCGAGATGTCCTCCCAGGACCCCACCACGTCGACGACACCGTCTCCGCACCGATCCGATCTCTCCGAGGGCGAGCGAGCGCCGGCCGAGACGAGACGGACGCTCCTGGTCCGCCGCCTGGGGCTCGCCCTGGGCGTCGTCGGTGCGGTGGTCGTCTACGCGATCATGCCGGCCGACGTGCCCCACCCCGCCCGTCTCACTGCGGCGACGGCGGTGCTGATGGCCGTCTGGTGGATGACGGAGGCGCTGCCGATCCCGGCGACCGCCCTGGTGCCCGTCGTCGTCTTCCCGGTGCTCGATCCCGAGATCGGCTTCGACGACGTCGGCGCCTCCTACGGCAACAACATCATCTTCCTGTTCATGGGCGGATTCATGCTGGCCCTGGCCATGCAGCGATGGAACCTGCACAAGCGCATCGCCCTGACGATCGTCGGTGCCATCGGCACCAGCCCGTCCCTGCTGGTCCTCGGATTCATGATCGCCACGGGTTTCGTCTCCATGTGGGTCTCCAACACCGCGACCGCGGTCATGATGCTCCCGATCGGCGTGTCCGTTCTGCTGCTGGTGAACAAGCTCCGTCTCGAGGACGCCGAGGCGAAGGGGGAGGACCCCGGGGAGGGTGTGGATCCCGACCCGGACAGCGAGGGGACGGCCGCACCGATACGATCCAACTTCGGCGTCGCCCTCATGCTGGGCATCGCCTACGCCGCCTCCATCGGTTCCCTGGCCACGATCATCGGCACTCCTCCCAATGCCCTCCTCGCCGCCCACATGAGCCAGGACTTCGGCATCACGATCGGGTTCGGACGCTGGATGCTCGTCGGCACCCCCATCGCCGTCGTCTTCCTCGTGATCGCGTGGCTGCTGCTGACCAAGGTCCTCTTCAAGCCCGAGATCGACCGGATCCCCGGCGGGGCCGAGCTGATCCGGGCCGAACGGGACAAGCTCGGCAGGATCTCGAGCGGCGAGGTGAGGGTGCTGACGATCTTCGTCCTGGCGGCCGTCAGCTGGGTCTTCGTCCCCCTGATCTGGCAGATCATGGACGCGGGGGAACCACCCATCGGCGATGCCGGGATCGCCATGGTGGTGGCCATGCTGCTGTTCCTGCTGCCCGCCGGCGCTGCCCGTGGGGTGCGTCTGCTGGACTGGGAGGCGGCGGTGAAGCTGCCCTGGGGCGTGCTGCTGCTGTTCGGCGGCGGGCTGGCGCTGAGCGCCCAGTTCAGCTCGTCGGGACTGACCGAGTGGATCGGTCAGGTCACCGAGCAGATCGGCGGACTGCCGATGGTGCTCGTGGTGGCGATCGCAGCGGCAGGCGTCCTCTTCCTCACGGAGCTGACCTCCAACACCGCGACCGCGGCGACGTTCCTGCCGGTGGCCACCGCGGTCGCCGTCGGGATCGGCATCGACCCGATGCTCCTGGCAGTGCCTGTCGCCATTGCCGCGACCTGCGCCTTCATGCTTCCGGTGGCCACGCCGCCCAATGCGATCGCCTTCGGCTCCGGGTACGTGAGGATCCCGCAGATGGCGCAGGCGGGTCTCTGGCTGAACCTCATCGGCATCGTGCTGATCACGGTCGCCACGTTGACGCTCGCCGTGTGGGTGTTCGGCCTCGTCTACTGAGGCGGACCAGCTGCCTTCTCGCCCCGTAGACTCAGGGCATCATGCGTCTGCTCTTCGCCGGCACCCCCGAGGTCGCCCTTCCCTCCCTGCGCACCCTGCTCGACTCGCACCACGAGGTCGTCGGGGTCCTCACCCGCGCCGACGCCCCGTCCGGTCGCGGCCGGACGCTGACTCCCAGTCCTGTGAAGTCCATCGCCCTCGAGGCAGGGGTCCCGGTGCTGACCCCCGCGTCGCTGCGCGATCCGTCCGTCCAGCAGCAGCTGCGCGAGCTCGCCCCGGACGCCGCCGCCGTGGTCGCCTACGGTGCCATGGTCCCGCCCGCGGCCCTGGACATCCCCGCCCACGGCTGGGTGAACCTGCACTTCTCCCTGCTGCCGGCGTGGCGGGGCGCCGCCCCCGCCCAGCGCGCCGTCCTGGCCGGGCAGCGCGAGACCGGGATGAGCGTCTTCCGCCTCGAGCAGGGGCTGGACACCGGCGACCTCCTCGCCACCGCGTCGACGACCATCGGCGAGTTCGAGACCTCGGGTGAGCTGCTCGCCCGCATGGCCGTGGACGGCGCACCCGTGCTGCTCGGGGCGCTGGACGCGCTCGAGGATGGCTCGGCCACGCCGACCGGGCAGGACCACGCCGCGGCCACCCATGCCGCGAAGCTGAGCACGGCCGAAGCCGCCATCGACTGGACGCTTCCGGCGCCTCAGGTCAGCGCCCACATCCGCGGGATGAGCCCGGCCCCGGGCGCCTGGACCCTGCTCGACGGCGCCCGCACCAAGATCCTCGGCCTCGAGGCCGCCCCGGAGCACGATCCGCTGCCCCCGGGGCAGCTCGAGGCCACCCGACGTCAGGTGCTCGTGGGCACCGGGACGGACGTGCTGGCCCTGGCGAGCCTCGCCCCGGCCGGGAAGCGCCCCATGCGGGCCGCGGACTGGGCGCGCGGCGCGGGACTGGCGACCGACGCCGCCTTCACGCAGGACGGAGCGCAGGCATGAACAACCAGCGACGAGACCGCGACGGCCGCGACGCCAAGGGGCGCGAGCGCTCGGGTTCCCGCGGCCGGGGCGGTCCCCGCCGGGGCTATTCCGCCTCCCGTCCCTCCGAGCGGGAGCGTCGTGCCACGCCCTCGCGGCAGGTCGCCCTCGAGGGTCTGCGCCTGGTGCGCGAGGAGGACTCCTACGCGAACCTGGTCCTGCCCCGTCTGCTGCGCTCCTGGCGGGTCTCCGGTCGCGACGCCGCCTTCACCACCGAGCTGTTCTACGGCTCGCTGAGGGCACAGGGGAGGCTCGACGCGATCCTCGGCGCCTGCGTGAACCGTCCGCTGGCCGACGTCGAACCCGCCCTGGTCGACGTGCTGCGCCTCGGCGCCTACCAGCTGCTGGACATGACCGTCGCCCCCCACGCGGCGACCTCCGAGACGGTCGCCCTGGCCCGCGCCGAGGTCGGCGCGGGCGCCGCCAGCTTCGTGAACGCCGTGCTGCGACGGGTGGGGGAGCGGACCCTCCCGGAGTGGCTCGCGGAGGTCGCCCCGGACCGGGAGCAGGACCTCGCCGGGCATCTGGCCGTCGTCCACTCCCATCCCCGCTGGGTGGTCCGCGCCCTGATGGACGCCCTGGCCGGGCACGGCCGCTCCCGCGAGGAGATCGACGAACTGCTGGCCGCGCAGAACGCCGCGCCATCGGTCTCCCTGGTCATGCGGCCCGGCCTCACGGACCTCGACGAGCTCATCGACCACGGCGCCGGCCAGGGGCGCCTGAGCGTCTTCGCCGCCGCCTGGCCCTCGGGCGACCCCGGCGGTATGGACCTGGTCCAGCAGGGCCGGGTCGCCGTGCAGGACGAGGGCAGCCAGCTCGCCGCCCTGGCGCTCGCGCTCGGGGCCGACGACCTGGTCCGCGCCGAGGACGCGCACTGGCTGGACCTCTGCGCCGGCCCCGGCGGGAAGACCGCCCTGCTGGGCGGGTTGACCGTCGGCCACGATGCCGATCTGCTCGCCGTCGAGCTCCAGGAGCACCGTACGGAGCTGGTCGAGCGCACCGTGGCCGCCCTCCAGGAGGCGGGCTGCGAGATCACCACCCGCACCGCCGACGGCACCACGATCGGCGGCGAGCTGCCCGGCCGCTTCTCCCGTGTCCTCGTCGACGTGCCCTGCTCCGGACTGGGTGCCCTGCGCCGTCGACCCGAGGCCCGATGGCGCCGCACCCCCGCTGACATCGGCCACCTCAGCACCCTGCAGCGGGATCTGCTGCGCTCGGCGCTCGACGCCGCCGCCGACGGGGGAGTCGTCGCCTACGTGACATGCTCCCCGCACATCGCGGAGACCCGCCTGGTGGTCGCGGACATCCTGAAGGAGCGCGGGGACGTGGAGCAGCTCGACGCCCGCGAGGCCGTGCGGGCCGGAGTCCTCCCCGCCCAGCGCGCCGGGGTCGACCTCGGCGAGGGCCCCTCCGTCCAGCTGTGGCCCCACGTCCACGGCACCGACGCCATGTACATCTCGCTCCTGCGCAGGCAGGGCGCCCCGACCGTGGAAGGTACCGCATGAACGCCGCCTACTCGACCGATGGCCAGTACATCCACCCCAGCATCCTCAACGCCGACTTCATGGAGATCGGCGGCGAGCTGGACAAGATCGCGAGCGCGGACAGCGTCCACGTCGACATCATGGACAACCATTTCGTGCCGAACCTGACCTTCGGACCGGGCATGGTCGAGCAGATCGTCGAGCGCAGCGCGATCCCCGTCGATGCGCACCTGATGATCGAGGACGCCGATCGCGAGGCACCGGCCTTCGCCGAAGCGGGCGCTGCCTCGGTGACCTTCCACCTCGAGGCCGCGAGCGCCCCGATCAAGCTCGCCCGCGACCTGCGCCGCAAGAACACCGAGGTCGGACTCGCCTTGCGTCCCGCGACCGCGGTGGAGCCGCTGCTGGACGTCATCGGGGAGTTCGACCTGCTGCTGCTGATGACGGTGGAGCCGGGATTCGGCGGACAGAGCTTCCTGGAGTCCATGCTCCCCAAGATCCGCCGTGCTCGCCGCGCCATCAGCGAGGCCAACCTCGAGGTGTCGATCCAGGTCGACGGCGGGGTGAGCCGGGAGACCATCGAGCGCTGCGCCGAGGCCGGGGCCAACGTCTTCGTGGCCGGCTCGGCGATCTACCGCGCCCAGGACGCGGCCGAGGAGATCTCCGCCCTGCGTGAACTGGCCCGCGGCCACGGGACCCACTGACCTACCCCGTTCCGGCGGCGGGGAGAGGACCGACATGGAGCTTCTGCAGTGGCTCTTCGAGGCGAGGATCGACTTCGCGGGCGGTCAGTTCGTCCTCCTGCGGGAGGTGCTGGGCAACGTCTTCGGTCTGCTGAGCGCCCTGGGCGGCATGCGCCGCAAGGTCTGGGCCTGGCCCCTCGGCATCGCCGGCAATCTCCTGCTGCTCACCGTCTTCCTGGGCACCGTCTTCGGCAACCCGAACTCCGTGGACCTGCTCGGTCAGGCCGGGCGTCAGGTCATGTTCATCCTCACCAGCATCTACGGCTGGGTCCGCTGGCGGCAGGCCCAGCACACCGGCGGCACCGCCGTCGAGCCCCGCTGGGCCTCCTGGGGGACCCGCGTGCTGCTCGTCGTCGCCCTCGTCGGCGGCACCGCGGCGCTGACCCCGCTGTTCCGGGCGTTGGGCTCCTACGAGCCGGTGTGGGCGGACGCCTGGATCTTCATGGGCAGCCTGCTGGCGACCTTCGGCATGGCCAAGGGCTGGGTCGAGTTCTGGCTGATCTGGGTCGCCGTCGACCTCGTCGGTGTGCCGCTGCTGGTCGGCGCCGGGTACTACGCCAGCGCCTTCATGTATGTGTTCTACGGCGCCTTCACCCTCACGGGCTTCTTCGTGTGGTGGCGGGTGCGCAGCCGTCAGGAGCGCGGGGGAGAGAGCGACGGTGCCGTCTCGGTGGAGACCGCGCACCTGGATCCCACGGTGCGCCGGGAGTGATCCCGCTCCCGGTGGACGGGCGGGCGCGCGGACCGCGCGGCAGGGCGCGTACCCTGGTGGTGTGAAGGATTTCGAGGCACTGTTCGCCGAGCTCACCGAGAAGGCCCGCACCCGACCCGAGGGATCGGGCACCGTGCGCGAGCTCGACGCCGGGGTGCACCAGATCGGCAAGAAGATCGTGGAGGAAGCGGCGGAGGTCTGGATGGCCTGCGAGCACGAGTCGCAGGAGGACGCCGCCATGGAGATCAGCCAGCTCCTCTACCACCTGCAGGTGATGATGGTCGCCAAGGACATCTCCCTCGAGGACGTCTACCGGCAGCTCTGAGCCGCCGCCACCTGCTGACCCCAGTTCCACCGACCCACCGGTCGACGACTCCGTCGGCCCTCATCCCGTGCGCCGCCGCGGCGGCCGAGGAGGATCCGTGCTGCGCATCGCCGTCCCCAACAAGGGCGCCCTGTCCGAGCCCGCCGCCGAGCTGCTGCAGGAGGCCGGATACCGGCGCCGCGGCATGGCCAAGGAGCTCGTCGTCGTGGACGAGGAGAACGACGTCGAGTTCTTCTACCTGCGACCCCGCGACATCGCCGTGTACGTCGGTTCGGGAACCGTGGACGTCGGCATCACCGGTCAGGACATGCTGATCGACTCGCGCACCCCCGCCCGCGAGATCCTCTCCCTGGGATTCGCCCGCTCCACCTTCCGCTTCGCCGCCCCGCTCGGCACCCGCTCGGACGTCTCCGACCTCGCCGGCACCCGCATCGCCACCAGTTACGAGAACCTCGTCGAGGACTACCTCACCGAGCGCGGGGTGGACGCCTCGGTGGTCCACCTCGACGGAGCGGTCGAGTCCTCGATCCGCCTGGGCGTCGCCGACGTGATCGCCGACGTCGTCGAGACCGGCACCACGTTGCGCCAGGCGGGGCTCGAGCCCTTCGGCGAGCCGATCATGACCAGTCAGGCCGTGCTCTTCTCCCGGCCCGGGATGGAGCTCGACGCCGCCGGGCAGCACTCCCTCGAGGTCCTCGAGCGCCGCACCCGCGGCGTGCTGGTGGCCCGCGAGTACGTGATGCTCGACTACGACGTGCCCACCGCCCTGCTGGAGACGGCCGTCGAGATCACCCCCGGTCTGCAGTCCCCGACGGTCTCGCCCCTGCACGGCGGGCAGTGGTCCGCCGTGCGGGCGATGGTCGACCGCCGCGCCGCCCACCGCATGATGGACGACCTGTACGCCGCCGGCGCCCGCGCCATCCTCGTCACGGCCATCCAGGCCTGTCGTATCTGAGCTGCCGTGTCCTCGTCGGATCCGGGCTCTCCCGGCGGCCAGGAGCCAGAGACCATCGTGCTGCGGCCGCGGATGGTGCGCGTGTCCGCCTATCTCACGGGGGTGATCGTGCTCGCGGGCATGATCGGCGGCGCCGTGGCGCTGGAGAGCTTCCATCTCGGCGGACGGCTGGGTCTGGTGGCGATGGGCATCCTGATGTTCCTGTTCTGCCACCTCGAGGCCTCCGTGCGGCTGATCGCACGGCCGCGCGTGCTCGAAGTGCGCAACGTGTTCCGCGTCCGCACGCTGGACTGGCCGGAGATCGTCGGGATCAGCTTCCCGATGGGGGACCCCTGGGCGCACCTGGACCTCGCCGACGGATCGACGCTCGCGATCAACGCCATCCAGCGCTACGACGGCAAGCGCGCCATCGCCGCTGCCCACCGGCTCCAGCGGCTCGTCCACGAGCGCGGCGAGGCGACCGATTCCGATCCCCCCGGGCCCTGACGCGCAGGTCAGCGCCGTGGGACGAGGGTCGCGGCGCATCGCCCGGCGAGCGCTGCGTACCGGAAGGCCTCGGGGTCCTCGCCGAGGCTGCGCCCCATGGTCGACAGCCGCAGCGGCATCTCCTCGAGGGCGTCCCGCAGCCCTTTCGCGTCGACCTCGGTCAGCACGTGCTCGATGCCCCGCTCCCGCCCCGGCGCGACAATCGCTGTTTTCACCTGTTCCTGCACTGACGCATGAAAAGGGCTGTAACGCGAGTCGTTCCGGGAGAGCACGGGGAGATGGGCCGGTGCGAGCGTGGCCTGGCCGTAGGTGGTCGCGGAGTGGTGCGAGAGCCCCCGATGGCGATCGCGGTGGTCGGCGTTCGAGACTCGCAGCGCGGCCACCGGGGTGCCGCCCAGCGCGGTCGCCGCATGCACGGACTCGGCTGCCTCGATCCCGGAGAAGCCCCAGCCCGTGCCCGTACCGAGGTTCCCCGGGCCCTGGATCACCACGGCCACGTCGGCCCGCACCACGTGCTTGGCGCCGAGCAGTGCGGAGTGGACCGTGACCGCCTCGAGGTCGCCGCCGAAGGACTGCCCCGCGCTGATCACTGAGGTCAGCAGGCCGGTCTCCCGCAGCCGGGCGGTGGTGCGCGAGTACGCGGCCGGGAGCGCGGCGCCGTCGGTGTGCACATAGGCGATGCGGGCGCCGTGCCGCTGGGCGCGGATCCCGGCGATGATCGCGGGCAGCGAGGAGTGCAGGTCGGCGACGACGACCGGCATCCCGTCGACGCCCCGGGCCTCGCGGATCGTGTCGTAGTGCTCCCCGTCGGGGTCGTCGATCGCATCGACCATCGTCTGCATCGGGGTGTAGCGCGCCTTGACCATGTGGCCGGTGGCAATCTCCGGGTCGGGCAGCACGTCCAGGCGCGCTACCACCAGGGCATCGCCCCCGGTGCCGAGCCCGCGCCGCAGCGCATTGGTGTTCAGCAGCACCCGCTCCCCGTGCTCCGGTGTGCCTGTCAGCTCGGGGTAGGCGAGCGCGGAGACCACCTCGCCGTCGTCCTCGGTCTCGACCTCCAAGCGGGCCACGCCTCGCCAGGATGATCTCGCGCCGGTGACCGTTGCCCGTTCCCAGTGCAGCATGGGACCAGCCTAGGTGTAGTTGGTCATGACGTTGTCGACGCCGGTGTGAAGTCGTGAGGCCGGGGGCTGGTCGCCGCAGGCGGTGTGGGGTCGGTGGAAATTGTAGTGATGGACCCAGATCGCGATCGCTTCGCGCCGCTCGGTCTCGGAGCCGTAGGGGCGGGCGTAGAGGCACTCCTCGGCCAGGATCCGCTGGTAGCGCTCGATCTTGCCGTTGTGGCGAGGTGTGTAGATCCTCGTACGCTGGTGCCGGGAGATGAAAGCGCAGGTCGATCGCCGAAACGCTGAGGCGGTGTAGTTGCTGCCGTTGTCGGTGACCAGCCGCGTGATCCAGGTGATGCCGTGCGCGGCGAAGAACACGCGGGCGCGATGGAAGAACCCGATGGTCGTGATCGCTTTCTCGTCCTCGAGCGACTCGGTGTAGGACAGGCGGGAGAAGCCGTCCTCCATGGAGTGGAGGTAGGTGTAGCCGACCTTTTGCTTGTGGGCGCGCTTGCCGGCGAGGGCCAGTTCGCTGCCACGACCATGGGCCCGCCAGCCGCCGCCGTCGGGAATCTGACCGACCTTCTTGACGTCCATGTGGACTATGTGGCCGGGGTAGCGGGCGGTGATCTTCCCTGGTGAACGCAGGTTCTCACCGTCTGGGGTGATATCGCGGATCCGGTTCAAGCCGAGGCGGTCCAGCCACCTCGTCACCGTCCTCACGCAGCACGCGAACCCGTGGCCGTCGGCGAGCTCGCGGGCGATCCGGCGCGCGGACCACTTCCTCTTCCGCCGCCAGGACTCGATCAGCTCGAGCACCCAGATCGGGAGGCGGGTGGGGCGGTTCGCCGGCGCGCTGGAGTGGTCTTGCAGGCCTGGGTCGCCGTGCTCGCGGTAGCGGCCGACCCATTTCGAGAGCGTGGTGCGAGCGATGTGAAACTCGGCCGCGACGTGGGCGATCGGGCGACCGGAGTCGATGACCTGCGCGACAGCTCGCTGCCTTCCAACGACGGTCAGCGGCGCATTACGGTGGTGCATGGAACGGGCCTCTTCCTGCGAGACGGTTGCTTAGACACCACCCATCGTGCAGTCCAGGGGCCCGTTCCTTCATCCCATACGCCGTGACCACAACGTCATGACCCGCAACACCTAGGGCCGCGGAGCCCGTGGGGCCGCTACCCTGGCCGGGTGGCTGCCAAAGGTGTGGAAAGACTGCTCAACGTCATCATGACGATCGGGTCGCGCCGTCGGATCGACCGCGCGAAGCTCTTCGCCGTGATCCCCGACTATGCGAACGCGACGTCCGAGCAGGCCGCGGAGCGCATGTTCGAGCGCGACAAGGCCGCGATCCTGGAGCTCGGACTGCCGTTGGTCACCGAGCGGGACGTCCTCGACGAGAACACCGTCTTCTACCGGATCGACGCGGCGCAGTCCGGTGCCGTGCTGGACCTCACCACCGAGGAGTACACGGTGCTGCTGGCCGCGAGTCGGGCCTGGGACGACGCCGCCGCCGGGGGAGCGGCCCGGCGGGTGCGCTCCAAGCTGCTCAGCCTCGGTCACGACGCCGATCCCGACCTGCTGCGCCGCACCCCCCGCGGCGCCGTGGAGTCGCTGCCCGTGCTCTCCCCGCTGCTCGAGGCCGTCACCGCGGCCCGTTCGGTGCGCTTCACGTACCGCGGGACCCATGGCGCCCCGGCCGAGCGTCACGTCGAGCCGTGGGTGGTGGGTGTCCACGAGGGGCACTGGTACGTCCACGGCTGGGACCGGGACCGCTCGGCCCCGCGCCTGTTCCGTGCCTCCCGCATCGAGTCCTTCCCGGCCGAGGGCCCGCCCTCGGTGCAGGAGCGCCCGGAGCAGACGGACCTCGCCTCCGTGCTCGAGGCGATGCACCACAGCGACGACCACGCCCGCGCGGTCGTCGTCGCGGCCCCCTTCAAGGCACTCGCCCTGCGCGACCGCGCCGGCGCGTCCCTGGATGCCGAGCGACTCGAGCTGCCGCCGCTGCCCCGGCCCGCCGCGCGCCGGCTGGTCCTGGCCGACGTCCGCTGGGGCGAGCTGCTCGAACCGGTCCCGTGGCGCGCCGAGCTCGCGGAGGTCCTCACCGCCGTCGCCGACGCCCACGAGGGGGAGGGCGACACCGCTGCCGTCGACGCGGCGGCCGTACGTCCTGAGCCCAGGATCCGCACCACCCCGACCGGCACCGACACCCTGTCCCGGCTGATCTCCGAGGCGGCGTACGTGATGGATCGCGGCGAGGTCGATCTCGCCGAGCTCTCCGCCGCCCTCGGCGTCTCGACGAAGCAGCTGATCACCGATCTCCAGGTGCTGTTCGTCTGCGGCGACATGGGCACCGGCTGGGAGGACCTGATCGAGGCCGAGTGGGAGCACGGGACCGTCCGGGTGCGCAATGCCGAGCCGCTTCGGCGGGCGCTGCGGCTGAGCGCCGTCGAGATCACCGCGCTGCTGGCCGGGCTCGCCGCCCTCGAACCCTCCGCCGGGGAGGCCGAGAGCATCGTCGCCAGTGCCCGCGGGAAGCTCCTGGCCGGCGCAGGGGGCTCCTCCGATCAGCCGGTGGAGCCGCCCACCAGGGCCGAGCTCGCCGAGGCCGCCTCCGTGGACGAGATGGCCTCGCGCACCGCCGATCGCGCCGAGTCCGTCCTGACCGCCGTCCACCGTGCGCTGCGCGCCGAGACGGACGACGACGCGTCGCGCCTGATGATCCGCTACTCCTCGATCGACCGGCCGGGCACCAGCATCCGCCGCATCCGCCCGCTGCGGATCGACACCGACGGCACCCGCTCCTACCTGCTGGCCGAGTGCGAGCTCGCCCAGGGAAAGCGCCGCTTCCGGCTGGACCGGGTCGTGGAGATCCTGCCGGCGGACACGCCGCAGGGGCGCGCCGACCTCGGTGAGGGGCCGGTGCTCGACGGCCTCGCCGACGGCGAGGTCTGGCTGCGGCTCGATCCGCCGGGTCGCTGGGTCGGGGAGTCCTTCGGTGCCGTCGAGCTGCGCGACGGCGCGGACGGTGCGGCCTTCGCCCGTCTGGACCGACCGGTGCGCGCGGCGCTCGTGGACGCGGTCCTCGAATCCGCGGGGGCCGTCGAGGTCCTCGCCCCGCGTGAGCTCAGAGACACTATCGTGACCGTGGCCCGCGCCGCAGGCGCACGTCACTCCCAGCCCTAGCCGTTACCCTGGGACGACCCGCCGCACGGTGGGCCGGACCACCGTCCGAGCGGTCCGTCAAGCGCTCCGTCCGCTGTGGGATGATGTGTGGGCCCGTGCAAGATCGCGGCGCTTCTGAAAGGTATTCCATGAGTTTCTTCCGTAGCCCCTGGCCGATCGTCATCCTGGTCGTGCTGGTGATCCTGCTTTTCGGGGCCAACAAGCTGCCCGGTCTCGCACGCAACATGGGAAAGTCGATGCGCGTCTTCAAGAGCGAGGTCGAAGAGCTGCGCGGCGATGACAAGGAAGAGGACGAGGGTGAGGGCGGGACCGACGAGCCGCGCTCCCGTTCTTCCCGCGAGCGGGACCGTGACGACAGCGGCGACCGGCCCTCGCGAGACGGTCGTGATGACCGCCGCACCCGTGACGACCGCGAGTACGACCCCCGCGACGAGTCCGAGCCCGAGAGCGTCCGCCGCCGCGAGGACGGCGACTACCGTCGGGACTGAGCACCCGGGCGCCGGTTGACGCCAGGGGGTCCGGGCAGATGATCGCCCGGACCTCGAACGCTGGGAGGAAGCAGACCCGTGGCGAGTGATACGCAGGGCCGCGAACGGGCCAGGAAGCCGCGTTCGCCCAAGGACCCCGAAGGGCGCATGTCCCTCGGGGAGCATCTCATCGAGCTGCGCAATCGCCTGGTGATCAGCGCTGCGGCGGTGCTGATCCTTTCCGTCGTGGGCTGGTTCCTGTTCGACTGGGTCTTCGAGGCGCTCAAGCGCCCGTTCAGGGTTGCCGCTGCGCAGGGTCTGCAGGCGGACCTCAACTTCCAGGGCGTGGGCACCGGTCTGAACGTGCAGCTGCAGATGTCCGCATATGTGGGCCTGCTGCTTGCTTCCCCGGTGATCATGGTGCAGATCTGGATGTTCGTCATGCCGGGTCTGCACCGGAACGAGCGCAAGTACGCGGTGGGCTTCTTCGGCACGGCCATCCCATTGTTCTTCATCGGATGCGCCGCAGGGTACTGGGCCATCAACCAGCTGGTCCCCGTGCTTCTGAGCTTCACCCCGCAAGCCGACCAGGTCATGCAGCTCATCAAGTATGACGAGTACCTGAGCATGTTGGTCAAGACGATGCTCGCCTTCGGCATCGCCTTCGTGGTCCCCGTGGTGATGGTGCTGATGAACTTCCTCGGCCTCATCCGGGGTCGGACCATGCTCAAGGCCTGGCGCTGGATCATCTTCATCAGCGTGCTGTTCACCGCGATCATGGTGCCGACGCCGGAGCCGTTCACCCTGCTCGCGATGTCCGCTGTGATCGCGAGCCTGTTCTTCGCCGCGATCGTCATCGCACTGATCCACGACAAGCGCCACGGCGTGGGCGATGACGACGAGCTGGACGACGACGAGACCGAACCCCTCGAGAAGCCGTCGAGCCTCGACGACGAGGACGGACGGTGAGCAGGCTCCGGGTCGGTCTGCTCTCGAACCCGACCGCCGCCCTCGGCACCGCGCACCGGGTCGGTCGACAGGTCGGTCACCTGCTGCGTCTGGCGGGCATCTCGGTGGTCGACCTGTCGGGACCCTCGGCCTCCGTGGCCAGGGCACGGGCCCTCGAGGTGCGCGACACCCTCACCGCGCTCGTCGTCGTCGGCGGCGACGGGACGGTCTCCCTCGGTGCCGAGATCGTGGCCGACAGCCCCGTGCGGCTCGGCATCGTGCCCGCCGGCAGCGGCAACGACTTCGCCCGCGCGCTCGGCCTGCCTCTGAACGACCCCGAGGAATCCGTGCGGATCCTCCTGCACGCGCTGTCCCGTCCGGTCGTCGCGGTCGATGCGATCGAGATCCTCGCCGCGGGCGAGCACGCGCTCCCGCACCGCTCGGTGGCCCTGGGCAATGTCAATCTCGGTTTCGACGCGCTGGTCAACGCGCGGGCGAACAGCTCAGGTCGCGCCCGCAGCTTCCGGTACACCACGGCGGTGCTGCGGGAGCTGCCGGCCTTCACGCCGCTGCCGTACTGGCTCGAGATCGACGGCGGGGAGCGGATCGAGCTGGATGCGACGCTCGTGACCCTCTCCAACTCCGGGACCTTCGGCGGGGGGATGCGCGTCGTCCCCGACGCCCGGCTCGAGGACGGCTCCCTCGAGCTGGTCACCCTCGAGAAGGTCGGACGGCAGGAGCTGCTGCGCTTCTTCCCGCGGGTCTTCCGCGGCACCCACACCTCGGTGGACGGCTTCGGCATCCGCCCCGTGCGGGAGGTGACGGTCGGGCTGCGCCACGGCCGTTCCCTGCGCTGCTACGCCGACGGCGAGCCGCGCGCGCTGCTGCCGATCACCGCCCGGCTGCTGCCGGGCGCGGTGCGGCTGCTGGCCGACGTCTCCTCAGGAGGTTCCTCGTGAGCTCACCGTCCGAGCGCTACGCCCGGTGGCAGGCGGAGAAGAAGCTCGCCGCCTCCGAGCTCGGCGCCTTCACCACCCGCTACGACTTCGCGCTGGACGACTTCCAGCTGGCCGGCTGCCAGGTCCTCGAGGACGGCAGCTCGGTGCTGGTCGCCGCGCCGACGGGCGCGGGCAAGACCGTCGTCGGCGAGTTCGCCGTGCACCTGGCGCGCGCCCGGGGCCGGAAGGTGTTCTACACCGCCCCGATCAAGGCGCTGTCGAACCAGAAGTTCGCCGAGCTGGTGGACTGGCTCGGGCACGACGCGGTGGGGCTGCTGACCGGGGACACCTCGATCCGGCCCGAGGCGGATGTGGTGGTGATGACCACCGAGGTGCTGCGCAACATGCTCTACGCCGACTCGTCCCTGCTGGACGGTCTCGGCTTCGTGGTGATGGATGAGGTCCATTACCTGGCCGACCGCCTGCGCGGCCCGGTGTGGGAGGAGGTCATCATCCATCTCGATCCCTCCGTGCAACTGGTCGCGCTCTCGGCGACGGTCTCCAACGCGGAGGAGTTCGGTGCCTGGCTGCAGGAGGTGCGAGGCTCCACCGAGATCGTGGTCTCCGAGACGCGTCCGGTGCCGCTGTGGCAGCACGTGGTGGTCGGCGACGAGCTGATGGACCTCTTCGTCGATTCCCACGGTGAGGCAGTCGTCTCCCACGGGCCCGGCGTGCGCGGGGATCGGCACGTCAACCCGGAGATCGAGCGCGTCACCTCCTTCTCCCTGCCGGTCGACGAGCGCTCGGGCCGCGGCCGCGGACGCGCCCCCGGCGGTCGCCGGGGCACCAGCGGCCGGCACCGCCCCCGCGGGTCCGGTCAGCACAAACCGCCGCACCTGCGCAAGGGTCGCGGCCCCCAGGGCGGTGGCGGGCACCCCGGAGGACCGCGGCCACCGCGCCGGCCCGAGCTCGTGCGGCTGCTCGAGGACGCCGCCCTGCTGCCCGGGATCATGTTCATCTTCTCGCGGGCGGGCTGCGAGGGCGCCGTCCAGCAGTGCGCGCGGGTCCGTCTGCGCCTGACCGACGAGGACGAGCGTCGCGAGATCCGCGCGGTGCTCGAGGATCGACTCGCACCCATCGGGATCGAGGACGAGGACGTGCTCGGCATCGCGGCGTTCCGCCGCGCGGTGCTCGACGGCTACGCCGCCCACCATGCAGGGATGCTCCCGCTGCTGAAGACCGTCGTCGAGGAGCTCTTCGCGGCGGGGCTGATGAAGGTCGTCTTCGCCACCGAGACGCTCGCCCTCGGCATCAACATGCCGGCGCGCTCGGTGGTGCTGGAGAAGCTGGTCAAGTTCAACGGGGTCGACCATGCCGACCTCACCCCCGGGGAGTACACGCAGCTGACCGGCCGGGCGGGGCGCCGCGGGATCGACACCGAGGGGCACGCGGTGGTGGTGGCCGGGCCCCGCTTCGACGCCCATGCCGTCGGCTCGCTGGCCTCCCGGCGCACCTTCCCGCTGCGCTCGGCCTTCCGGCCCACCCCGAACATGACCGTGAACCTGCTGGACCGCTTCGACCTCTCCCGGGCACGGGAGACGCTGGAGACGAGTTTCGCCCAGTTCCAGGCGGACCGCTCCGTGGTGGGGCTCGCCCGCCGCGCCCGCGAGCTCGAGGACACCGCGGAGTCCTACCGCGAGGCCGTCACCTGCGACCGAGGCGACCTGCTCGGGTACGCCGAGCTCCAGGAGCGGATCAGCGAGCGCGAGAAGACGCTGTCGCGTGCCCGCGCCGCCGCGGATCGCGACCGCACCCGCACGGTGCTCGGCGGGCTGCGCCGCGGCGAGGTGATCGCCGTGCCCGGTGGCAAACGCCGAGGCTACGCCGTGGTGCTCGACGTGGACCGGGTCGTGCTCGGCGGGCCGCAAGTCGACCTGCTGGACACGGAGGGACGGCGCCGCAGCCTCCGTCCCGGGGACGTGCCCTCCTCTCCGGCCGTCATCGACACCCTGCGGCTGCCCCGCCAGGAGGCTCTGGGCAGCGGGAAGGTGCGCAAGGACACCGCGGCCGCGCTGCGTCAGCGGCTGTCGGGACGCGACGACCCCCGCCGGGAGGTGCGCGCCCGCACCGAGCGGACCCCGTCGACCGCTGCGAGCGACGAGACCCTCCAGCAGCTGCGCGAGGAGTTGCGCGCCCATCCCTGCGCCGCCTGCCCGGAGCTCGAATCGCATCTGCGGTGGGTGGGTCGCTGGCGGAAGGCCCGCACCGATCTGGAGGGCGTCCAGCGTCGCATCCAGGGCCGCACCAGCTCGCTGGCCCGACAGTTCGACCGTCTCGCGGACCTGCTGGTCGAGCTCGGCTATCTCACACGCAGCGGTGAGGAGCTGGTTCCCACGCCCGGCGGACTGCGGTTGCGCCGCCTGTTCAGCGACCGCGACCTGCTCATCGCCCAGTGCCTCGAGCACGGTGCCTGGAAGGGCCTGGACGCCGCGGGACTGGCCGCCGTGGTTTCCGCCGCCGTCCACGAGGCCCGTCGCGACGACCGCGCCCCCGAGCCCCTGGCGGATCCCGCGGTCGACGCGGCGATGGAGGCCACCGGCCGCCTGGCCGCCGAGCTGCAGGCCGCCGAGTCCCTTCACGGCATCGACCCGACCGCGCCGCCCGATCCGGCGATCGCCGCGATCGTGCACCGCTGGGCCCACGGCGCCTATCTCGCCGCCGCCCTGGACGGCAACGACCTGCCTCCCGGGGACTTCGTGCGCCACTGCCGGCAGGTCATCGATCTGCTCGACCAGCTCACCGCCGACGAGGAGCTGGGATCCGTCGCCCACCAGGCGGTGCGTGCCGTGCGCCGCGGTCTCGTCGCCCAGGAGATCGACCGATGAGCGTTCTCCCAGGCGCGCACGAGACCCTGGGGCATGTGAGAGAGACCGACGCCGCCCTGCCCACGCTCTACACCGGCATCGTGCTGTACAGCAGCCAGGATCCCGAGGCCTCCGCGATGCTGGTGGCCGATGGCCTGATCGCCTGGACCGGCCCCGAGGACACGGCACGGGTGATCCACGACGGCGCCCAGGTCGTCGACGCCACCGGCTGCCTGCTCACCCCCGGGTTCGTGGACGCCGCCGCCACCGCCGACGGCGCCGCTCCCGATCCCGCCGAGGACGCGGAGGCGGCCGCCCGGGGGATCGTGCTGCGCCTTCCCGGGCCGACGGGGCAGCGCGAGGGCGTCCGCGTCCTCGCCCCCGTCACCGAGAGCGCCGATCATCTCGACCTGCTCACCGAGGGCACCCCGCTGGCCTTCGGCTCGGGCGGGGAGCAGATCGGCGCCGATCCCTGGGACTGGGTGCGCGGGGCGACCCGGCGGCCCCCGGCCGCGCAGCGGATCAGCGATCGTGCGGCCTTCCTCGCCTCCACCCGCGGCGGTCAGCGGGTCGCCGGCCGGCGGCACCCGGGGTCGCTGGCCACCGGGATCGAGGCGACCTTCGTGATGTGGGAGCCCTGGGACCTCACCGTGCAATCACGGGCGGAGCGGGTCGAGGCCTGGTCCACCGACCCGCGCTCGCGCACGCCGCTGCTGCCCGATCTCGACCAGGGCACGCCGCGGGCGCTGCGCACCGTGATCGACGGCGTCGTCGTCCATGACCGTCTCGGGGGGAGCCCCGTATGACCGCGACGACCCGGGCCGCCTCCGCCCGGGCCGGCTCGCGGCGGGCGCGCGACGAGTTCGACCCCACGCCGTGGCCCATCGCCCTGGTCTGCGCCGTCGCCGGCGGGGCCGCCGCCCTGCTCGCCTTCCCGCCCTACGGGATGTGGATGCTGCTGCCCGTCTCCCTGGCCCTCCTGGGCGCCGGCCTGCTGGTGCGCAGCGTGTGGGTGTCGATCCTGGTCTCGCTCGCCTGGGGCGCGGCGTTCTTCGTCCCGCTGACGGCCTGGGCGAACACCTACGCGGGGACTCTGCCGTGGGTGGCGCTGGGTGTGTTCGAGGCGCTGTACGTCGTGGTCTTCGGGCTGCTGGCCCGCACCGTCATGCTGCGGCGCGGGCTGTGCCTGTCCTCCGCGGTGGTGGTCTCCGCGCTCTGGGTCGGCATCGAGACGCTGCGCAGCCACGCCCCCTGGGGCGGCCTGCCGTGGGGCTCCAGCGCCTTCGCCCTGGCCGACTCCTCGCTGTTGAACCTCGGTCCCTGGATCGGCGTGGCGGGCCTCGCCTTCGTCGTCGCCCTCCTCGGGCAGATGCTGCTGCACGGCGCGCTCTCCCTGCTGGGGCGCCGTCACCGCGGTCTCGTCGGGTTCGCCGGTGTGTGGCCGCTCGCCCTCGCCGTGGCCGCGATCCTGGCCACCGTGGTCGCGCCCTCCCCGCCCAATACGGCGCCGGGGGACCGCGGCACGATGACCGTCGCCGGCGTCCAGGGCTCGATGGAGAAGATCGACCCGGCCACGCTGGCCATGCCGGACGACGTGTTCGAGAACCATCTCGCTGTCACCCGCGACACCGTCCAGCAGTCGCAGGACGAGGGCAAGCAGCTGGATCTGATCGTGTGGCCCGAGGACTCCACCGGCTACGACCCGCGCCAGGATCCCTGGATGGCCGACCAGATCAGCTCGGCCTCGACCGAGGCCGGTGCGCCCATCCTCATCGGCACCCAGGTGGCGGTCGGCGAGTCCGAGCGACTGAACCAGTCGGTGCTGTACGCGCCCGACGGCTCCACCCCGTACGCCTACTCCAAGCGGCACCCGGTGCCCTTCGGCGAGTTCGTCCCGATGCGGGACTTCTTCCGCTCGATCACCGACAAGGTCGATCTGATCTCGCGCGACATGATCGCGGGCGACGAGGTCGGAGTGATGGACATGGAGGAGCTCGACCAGGGCCATCACCGCGTGGGCGTGCTGATCTGCTTCGAGATCGCCTACGACAACCTGGTCGGTGACGTCGTGCGCAACGGCGCCGAGGTGGTCGTGGTGCAGTCCAACAACGCCCTGTTCGGCGACTCGCACGAAGCCATCCAGCAGGTCGCCGAGGCGAAGGTCATGGCCGTCGTCTCCGGGCGCAGCGTCGTGCACGTCTCCACCGTGGGGCACTCGGCGATCTTCACCCCGGAGGGGCGCCAGCTCGACTTCGTCGACCATTGGGACCAGGGCGCAGTCCTCGCCGACGTGCCGCTGCGCACGGGCATCACCCCGGCGATCGCCGCCGGACCCTGGATCGCCGTGGGGCTGTCCGCACTGGGCCTGGTCGGGTTCCTGGCCGCGCTCTCGAGCCGGCGTCGGGCCCTGTCCCCGCTCCCGCGCCACCGTGGGAGGAGCTGAGATGCGACCCTCGACCGCCCCGCTGCCGCCCACCCTGGTCGTCATCCCCACCTACGACGAGCGCGAGGCACTGCCCGGCACCCTCGCCCGGCTGCGCGCCGCGGTGCCGGCAGCGGATGTGCTCGTCGTGGACGACTCCTCGCCCGACGGCACGGGGGAGTGGGCCGACCACGCCGCGGAGTGCGACACCCACGTCCACGTCCTGCACCGCGCGGGCAAGGAGGGCCTCGGCCCGGCCTACCTGGCGGGCTTCGCCTGGGGCCTCGAGCACGGATACGCGCAGCTGGTGGAGATGGACGCCGACGCCTCCCACCGGCCCGAGCAACTGCTCGGACTGCTGGAGGCCGTGCGCCGGGGTGCGGATCTCGCGATCGGATCGCGCTGGGTGGCCGGCGGGCGCGTGCACGACTGGCCACTGTCCCGGCTGCTGCTCTCGCGCGGAGCGAACGTCTACGTGCAAGCGCTGCTGGGGCTCGGGGTCCGGGACGCGACGGCGGGCTACCGCGCCTTCCGCGCCGATCTGCTGCGGGAGCTGGTCGCCGGGGACATCGCGTCCCAGGGGTACTGCTTCCAGGTGGACATGACCCGGCGCGCCCGTGACCTCGGTGCCGTCATCGCCGAGGTCCCGATCGATTTCGACGAGCGCACCGAGGGGGCCAGCAAGATGTCCCCCCGCATCGTGCGCGAGGCGCTGGTGCTCATCACTCTCTGGGGACTCTCACGCCGCACCCAGCGGATCCTGCGACGGCTGCGTTAGTCTTCCCGCATGAGCACAGCACCCGGCACCGGTCCCCGCCCCGACCGTTCCCGCTGGGGCACGCTGCTGCCGATCGTCATCGTGGTGGTCGGTCTCCTCGAGCTGACGATCCTGGTGCTCATCGGAGTCTCCACGAGCCTGTGGTGGTCGGTGCTGATCATCGCGGTGGGCTGGGTCGTCGGCGTCGCCCTGCTGGTGGCTGCCGGACAGCAGTCCTTCGTGCGCCTGCGCTCCCTGATCCGGGCAGTGCGCGGTGACGGCGACGTCCAGGACCATCTCTCCCGCCCCGCCTTCACCGTGCTCTCGGCGGTGTTCTTCTTCTTCCCGGGCGTGCTGACCGATCTCGTCGGCCTCATCCTGCTGCTGACGCCCGTCCAGCGCCGGTCGGTCAAGGCGATGGGACTGGGCAGCGGCTCCGAGGGCGCCCGACGGGTGCTCTACCGCCGTTCGAGCACCGGCGTCATCGACGGGGAGATCATCCTCGACGCCCAGAAGCCCGAGCGACGCGGCGAGCGGTCCGACCGCCCCGAGTCGCCGCCGACGATTACCCAGGACTGAGCCTCAGGGCCTGGACACGGACAGACGGATCGCCCCCGCCCACCGTGAGGTGGAGCGGGGGCGATCCGTCCGTCGCGGGCGCGACTCAGAGGTTGCGGCGCTGGTGCAGGCGACCGGACCGGAGCAGCGCCAGGCGCTGGTCGAGGAGCACCTGCAGGTCCTCCTCGCTGCGGCGCTCCAGGAGCATGTCCCAGTGGGTGCGCACCGGCTTGCCGGCCTTCTCCTCGGGCCGCTCGTGGTCACGAAGCAGTGCGGAAGCGCCGCAACGGCACTCCCAGACGGCGGGCACGTCCGCCTCGACCGAGAAGGGGAGGACGATGTGGTGGCCGTTGGGGCAGTCGTAGATTGCCTCCTGGCGCGGTGCGGCGAGGACGCCCTCGTCGGTCTCCATGGAGAGGGAGCCAAGTCGGGTGCCTCGCAGGCTGCGGCTGTTCATGCGGTTCTCGCTTCCTGCCGGGATGAAGTCTCAGGGGTGGCAACGCTCGCGGGACCGGGTTTGTTCCGGGGGCGGGGTGCTCAGGGGGCGTCGAGCAGCTCGGAGAGCAGATCGACGCGATTGGTGATGATACCATCCACGCCCGTGACCAGGAGATCCCGCATGGTCACAGGGTCGTCGACGGTCCACACGTGGACCTCGCAGCCCGCGCGATGGGCGGCGGCGATGTTCGCCTCGGTCACGATCGGGTAGCCCTGGTAGGTCCGGGGGACCTGGAGGGCGCCGTAGGGGGCGAGGAGACGTCCGATCACCGCGTCGGGCGCCTCGACGGCGCGCGCGGCCAGGAACGAGGCCATCACGGCGCGCGCGGGACTGCGCACCGGGAGGATGCCGGTGGCCGCCTGCACGGTGCGGACGGTCCGGCGGGCCACGGAGCCGTCGAAGCCGGCGATGCAGACGCGGTCCGCGCTGCGGGTGCGGGCGATCGCGGCGACGGCCGGGCCGATGGCCGAGGGCGCCTTGACGTCGATGTTGACCGGCACGTCACGGAACGCTTCGAGCACGTCCTCGAGCATCGCGAGCGGTTCGTCGCCGGCGAGGCGCACGGCCCCTGCCTCGGCGGCGGTCAGCTCGTCGATGCGGCGGGGGTCGCCCGCGATCCGCTGCAGGTCCTCGTCGTGGACGGTGAGGGCGAGCCCGTCGGCGGTGGCGCGGGTGTCGGTCTCCAGCAGGTCCGCCCCGGCGTCCACGGCGGCCTGGAAGGCGCTCAGGGTGTTCTCGGGTGCCTCGAGGGCGAGCCCTCGGTGAGCGATCCGGCGGGGCCGGGGGCCCGGCAGGAAACGTCCGGCAGGGGCTCCGCGGCGGTCAGCGGTCCCGGTGGTCGATGAGGGCATCCTCTTCCTCCTCGTCGAGGCCCCGGCGCCGGGTGGGAGCCGGCCGCCGGGGGCGATGATCGGTGTTCTCGCGCAGGGGAGTCCCTGCGTCGTCGGGGGCGTTCTCGTCGGCCTCGAGGTCCTGCAGCGTGCGACGGGTGCGGTAGATCAGCGCACCCGGGAAGAACAGCGCGAAGGCCCACCACTGCACCGCGTAGGACAAGTGCGGGCCGAGCGATCTGTCGGGTTCGGGAAGGGCGACCGGACGGGGGGATTCCGGTTCCTCCGCGGCGAGGTCCCCGTAGGCGTCGGTGATCATCTCGCCGTCACCGGCGGGCAGCAGGCCCTCGATCTGGGGCGGGTTGACCGAGTGCACCTGGCCCTCGGGGATCTCCCGATCGAGGACGGGCTCCGCCGGGCGCAGGCGGACGGTGAGGCTCAGCTCGCCCTCCGGCACGGGGGCGGGGTCGGCCGGGGCGGAGCGCTCGCTCTGGGAGTTCACCCAACCGCGGACCACGAGCAGGGTGGAGCCCTCGTCGGTGGTGAACGGGACGAGCTGCCAGAACCCGACGCTGCCCTGGAGCTGGCGGTTGCGGACGTACAGCACGCAGTCCGGGTCGGTGCAGTAGCTGCCGCGGAGCTCGACGGGTGTCCAGTCATCCGTGGCGCCGAACGAGAAGTCGGGGGAGGGGAGCACGTCCGCCAGCGGGACCGGCTCGGCCTCGTAGTGGCTCTCGATCACCGCGGCGGCGTCCCGCTTGCCCTCGAATCGCCCGAACTGCCAGAAGCCCAGGGAGACGCAGATCGCGGAGGCGAGGAGGACGAGCAGGAGGCCCACCAGGGTCTCGCGGCCGAGCAGGACGCTCAGACGGGAGGGACGTCGGCTCATCCGGCATCCGGCGCCGAGGCCACGACGCCCGGCTCGGAGGCGGGGGCGAGCACGGAGCCCGCGCTGCCGGAGAGCATGCCGGGCAGGTCCTCGATCGCGAAATCGACCAGGAGCACGAACATCACGGCGGTCGCCGCGGCGAGCAGGAAGCCTGCGACGGTCACGGAGATCGTGACCCCGAGACGCAACCTGGGGCGGTCCTTCACGGGCTTCGCGGGAGGGAACCCGTAGTCCTCGTCCTCGAGATGGTTCTGCGACCACATGCCCGGATTGAGCACCGCGACCGGGTAGGTCTCCACCCGGCGGCGCGGCCGGGCGCCGCTGGCGGGGATGTCCTCGGAATCGTGCAGCGGCGGCTCCCCGTGACCGAGCGGCTTCTCCGGCAGCCAGAGCCGCCACCCCGCCGGGACCCGCCCCCACGAGCTGTGGGGGCGGAAGTCCGCCGGCGGGACCCAGTCCTCACGTGGTGGTTCCGGCCAGTTCGGCGGGGGGTTGAACTGCGGACTCACTCAGGGATCTCCCACGAGTACACATCGACGTAGTTGTCGTACTGCAGGGTGTTGCCGGCGGAGCGCTCGAAGTCGTACAGGACCTTGAACGTGTACGTCTCACCCTTCTCGAACTGATAGTTCGTGTCGTAGTCCATGCCGGAATCGGCCAGCCCGAAAGTCTCCGAGGAGCTGTCGACCGAGCCTCCGTACGGGGTGACCACGGAGAAGTAGTAGGAGGGGAACTCCATGGTGCCCTCGGTCACCGTCATCTGCGCGGTGACGACGAGGTACTCGCCGTTCTGCGCCTTCTCGACGGTGCCGCCGTAACTGCTCGGCAGCTTCTCGGCAGGCAGCCACTGCGTGTGCACTGCCAGCGTCCCGGCACCGTTCTCCCCGATGACCTCCTTCTCCGTCGCGGAGGAGTCGATCGTGGGCAGGTCGGTGGTCGGATTCGGGGACTCGGCCTCGATCGTGGCCTCCTCCTCGGTGGCGGACTCGTCCTCGGTGGCGGTCTGCTCCTGGGTGGTGGTCTGGCCACCACCCCCGGCGGTCTCGTCACCACCGCGGAAGAGGAGGATGCCGCCGATGACGGCGACGATCAGGGCGACGATCAGGAACAGCACGATGCACCCGACCCACCAGAACCGCGCGAACACGCCCTTCTTCGGGGCTTCTCCCGCAGCGGTGGTCGCAGTCCACCCGGAGCCGGTCTCAGGGCTCTGCCCGAACCCCGGGGACGCGGGATAGTCGGAGGCGGAGCCCTGGCCGTACCCCGGTGCCGGAGAACCCTGGCCGTACCCCGGTGCCGGAGACGGCTGGCCGTACCCCGGTGCCGGAGACGGCTGGCCGTAGCCCTGGTCTCCGTGGGCGGCCGCCCCGTATCCCTGCTCCGGCTGCGATGCACCCGCACTGCCGTAGGGATCGGAGCCGCCGTAGGGACCGGACTGGACGGGCTCGGCCGACTCGTACGGCGCCTGCTGCGCCAATCCTGCCTCGAGGTCGGGTCCCTGGTACTCGGCGGTCTCGGAGGTGCTCCCCTCACCCGTCCCCGCCACGTGCGTCTCGTCCTCGTGTCCGCTGCCGGACTCCTCGGGGGCCTGTTCGATGCTCGAAGGCGGCTCTCCGCCGGCCGCGGATTCCTGCCCCGGGCCAGACACCTCATGAGCGCGCACCTCGGAGTCGTCACGGGGCGGCTGCTCCGTCGAGGACTCCTCCACAGGCTGCGCGGGACCTGTCGAGACCACTCGCGTCGCGTCGTCCTCGACGGGCTCTGCGGGCTGTGCGGGCCCGTCGGCCTCGATCCAGAAGTTCCAGCCCTCGGGGGCGGGGCCCCACGAAGGATCCGGCTGCCACCCCGGGGGCGGCGACCAGTCAGGATCCTCGATCGGCCAGTTCGGCGGAGGGTTGAAGCGGTATGACATCTGCGTAGTACCTTCCCAGGGCTGACGTTCGTGGGCGGGTCTCCCCCGAGATTCCCGACACTCTCTCGCCCCGTATCGTAGAGCACACGGATCCGACGAGGCCGCAGCCGCCGCCCGCGATCCGCCCGTCACCCCCTGACCGAGGAGCCCAGATGTCCGACGCCACCCCCGAGCCGCGCAGTGTCCTGATCACCGGAGGCAACCGCGGGATCGGCCGCTCGATCGCCGAGGAGTTCCTCCGCCGCGGCGACAAGGTGGCCGTGACCAGCCGCTCCGGCCATGGCGGACCCGAGGGGTCGCTCACCGTCGCCGCCGATGTGACCGACGGGGAGAGCCTCGAGGTCGCGATCAGGGCCGCCGAGGAGGCGCACGGTCCGATCGAGGTGCTGATCGCCAATGCCGGCATCACGGACGACCAGCTCCTGCTGCGGATGAGCGATGACGCCTTCGAGTCCGTCCTGGACACCAACCTCACCGGGACCTTCCGCACCGTGAAGCGGGTCATCAAGTCCATGATCCGCAAGAAGAAGGGCCGCATCGTCCTGATCAGCTCCGTGGTCGGGCTCTACGGCTCCCCGGGGCAGGTCAACTACGCCGCCTCGAAGTCTGGCCTGGTCGGCTTCGCCCGGGCCCTGACCCGCGAGCTCGGTTCGCGCGGGATCACGGCGAACGTCGTCGCTCCCGGCTACATCGACACCGAGATGACCCAGTCCCTGCCCGAGGACCTGCAGGCGACCTATCTGAAGGCCATCCCGGCGGGGCGCTTCGCCGACGCCGAGGAGGTCGCGCGGGTGGTGGCGTTCGTCGCCGGGGACGATGCAGCCTACATCTCCGGTGCCGTGATCCCCGTCGACGGCGGTCTGGGCATGGGACACTGACGACGATCGCGGATCGACCCGACCATTCCGAACGAAGGCGTGAACGCAGCCCCATGTCATCTTCCGACCCCGACAGTCGCCTGCTGCTGCTGATGCGTCACGGCAAGGCGGACAGCGGCTCCGGACAGCCGGATCACGAGCGTCCGCTCGCCGAGCGCGGCACGGCACAGGCGCAGCTGGTGGGGGAGTACCTCGCCTCCCAGAACGTCCACCCGGCACGGGTCCTCGTCTCGGACGCCCTGCGCACCACGCAGACCTGGGACGCGGTGGCCGCGGCGATGCCGGCCCTCGACGGCAGGGTGACCTTCCACGAGGACATCTACAGCGGCGGGGCGGCGGAGGTCCTGGCTCTGCTGCGCGAGGTCGAGGACGCCGACGCGGTGGTGATGGTGGTGGGGCACGAGCCGACGATGTCCTCCCTGACCTCCCTGCTCGCGGACGAGGACTCCGATGCGGGCTCCGTCGCCCAGACCCGTCTGGGGATGCCCACCGGCGGCATGGGCGTCCTGTCGGGTTCCCTGGCGCACTGGTCGGACCTGGACGAGGACGCGCTGAGACTGCACACCATCGTGCGCCCCTGAAGCGGTCTCAGCGGGCGGCGGCCGCCTGCAGGTGGGGCCAGGCCTCCAACAGCGACTCGCCGTCGAGGACCACGTCGGCGATCTCGCGCAGGGCCGGCTTGGCCCGGTAGGCGATGCCGGTGCCCGCGGCCCGCAGCATCTCCCGGTCGTTCGCCCCGTCGCCCATCGCGACGATCCTCGGCACCGGTACGTCGTAGGTCGCGGCGTACTCCTCGAGTGCGCGCCGCTTGGCCGCGCCGTCGATGATCGGTCCCGACACCTGGCCCGTGAACCGTCCGTCCTCGATCCCGAAGCGATTGGCGAGGACGTGATCGATGCCCGCGGAAACGGCCAGCTCGTCGATCACCTCGTGGAAGCCGCCCGAGACGAGGGCGACCACCCAGCCGTCGGCCTTCGCCCGGCGGACCAGCTCGAGCACTCCGGGCGTCGGCACGAGGACGGCGCGCACCTCGGCCAGGACGGACTCCTGGAGTCCCTCGAGCAGCGCGACCCGGGCCCGCAGCGACTGGGAGAAGTCGAGCTCGCCGCGCATCGCCGCGGTGGTGATCTCCTCGACCCGGTCCCGGACGCCGGCGTGGTCGGCGACCAGCTCGATGACCTCCTGGGCGAGGAACGTGGAATCGACGTCAGAGACCAGCAGTCCTGCTGCGCTCACGGTTCGATGACCGTGCCCTTGCCGATCACCGTGATGCCGGAGTCGGTGACGACCCAGCCGCGGGCCCGGTCGGCCTCGGCGTCCAGCCCGATCTGGGTGCGCGGCGGCACGACGACGTTCTTGTCGAGGATCGCGCGATGGATCTGGCAGTGACGGCCGATGGAGACGTCGTCCATGATCACCGAGTCCGAGATCGTCGACCACGAGTTCATCCGCACCCCGGGGGAGACCACGGAGTTCGACACCTGCGCCCCGGAGATGACCACTCCCGGGGAGATGACGGAGTCCACCGCGGTGCCCACGCGTCCCGGCCCGGCGTGCACGAACTTCGCGGGCGGTTCGTTGCGGTGGCCCGTGAAGGTCGGCCAGTCGTAGTTGTACAGGTTGAACACCGGATGGATCGCGATGAGGTCGAGATGGGCGTCGTAGAAGGCGTCCAGGGTGCCGACGTCCCGCCAGTAGTCCCGGTCGCGGTCGGTGGAGCCGGGCACGTCGTTGTGGATGAAGTCGTAGACCCCCGCGGAGTCCTGCTCGACGAAGTAGGGGACGATGTCTGCGCCCATGTCGTGCTTGCTCTCGTCGTCCTGGGCGTCGCGGGTGACGGCCTCGACGAGTGCGTCGGCCGTGAAGACGTAGTTGCCCATCGAGGCGAGGATCGAGCCGGGGTCGTCCGCGAGGCCCTCGGTCCGGGTCGGCTTCTCGACGAAGCGCGTGATGGCGCTCGGGTCCGACGGGTCGGTCTCGATCACCCCGAACTGGTCGGACTGCTCGAGGGGCTGCCGGATCGCGGCGACCGTGCAGGCCTTGCCGGAGGCGACGTGCGCGTCGACCATCTGGGAGAAGTCCATGCGGTAGACGTGATCGGCGCCGACCACGACCACGTAGTCCGGCTTCTCGTCGTAGATGAGGTTCAAGGACTGGGCGATGGCGTCGGCCGAACCGCGGTACCAGTGCTTGCCCATGCGCTGCTGCGCGGGGACGGGGGCGACGTAGTTGCCCAGCAGGGAGCTCATGCGCCAGGTCTGCGCGATGTGCTTGTCCAGCGAGTGGGACTTGTACTGCGTCAGGACCACCACCCGCAGGTAGCCGGAGTTCACGATGTTCGACAGCGCGAAGTCGATGAGGCGGTAGTTGCCGCCGAAGGGCACGGCGGGCTTCGCCCGGTCGAGGGTCAGCGGCATCAGCCGCTTCCCCTCACCGCCGGCGAGGACGATGGCGAGGACCTTGGTGGACGACATGGTGCGAGGATAGACCAGACGTGGCACCCGTCACGCCCCTGAGGAGAAGGAGTCGGTCATGCGCGTGGATCTGCTCACCAAGGAGTACCCCCCGGAGGTCTACGGAGGCGCCGGGGTGCACGTCGCCGAGCTGACCCGCGTGCTGCGCCCGCACGTCGACGTGCAGGTGCGGGCGTTCGGCGCCGCGCGGGACGAGACCGGCACCAGCTCGTACAGCACCCCGGCGGAGCTCGAGGGCACCAACGCCGCCCTCAGCACTCTGGGCACCGACCTGCTGATCGCCGCCGACTGCGCCGGGGCGGACCTGGTCCACTCCCACACCTGGTACGCGAACTTCGCCGGTCACATGGCCTCGCTGCTGCACGGCATGCCTCACGTGCTGTCAGCGCACTCGCTCGAGCCGCTGCGGCCGTGGAAGGCCGAGCAGCTGGGCGGCGGCTACCGGGTCAGCTCCTTCGCCGAGCGCTCGGCCTACGAGGGCGCGGCCGGGATCATCGCGGTCTCCGGCGGCATGCGCGAGGACATCCTGCGCGCGTATCCGCGGGTCGACCCCGCGAAGGTCCACGTGGTCCACAACGGGATCGACATCGAGCAGTGGTCACCGAACCCGGCGACGGACGCCCTGACCTCCCGCGGCATCGACCCGGAGGCGCCGACGATCGTGTTCGTCGGCCGCATCACCCGCCAGAAGGGCCTGCCGTACTTCCTGCGCGCCGTGCGCGAGCTGCCCGCCGAGTGCCAGGTCGTCCTGTGCGCCGGGGCCCCGGACACCCCGGAGATCGCGCGGGAGGTCGACTCCCTGGTGGGCGAGCTCTCGGCACAGCGGGGAACCGTCCATCTGATCACCGAGATGCTGCCGCGCCATGAGCTCACCCAGATCCTCACCTACGCCACCACCTTCGTGTGCCCGAGCGTGTACGAGCCGCTGGGGATCGTGAACCTCGAGGCGATGGCCTGCGGCACCCCGGTGGTCGGCTCTGCCACCGGCGGCATCCCCGAGGTCGTGGCGGACGGGGAGACCGGGTACCTGGTGCCGCTCGAGCAGCTCAGCGACGGCACCGGCACCCCGGTCGACCCGGACCGTTTCGTCACGGACCTCGCCGAGGCGCTGACCAGGATGGTCTCGGACCGCGAGCGGGCCCGGCGGATGGGCGAGGCCTCCCGCCGCCGTGCCGCCGAGCACTTCTCCTGGACCTCGATCGCCGAACGCACCCTCGACGTCTACCGCACGGTGCTCGCGCAGAACGCCTGATCAGTCGGTCTGGTCCGCGGTGATCCGCTCGACGACCTCGACCAGAGCACTGCGGGCGGCGTCGTGCAGCTCGTCGAGCAGACCCCGCCTGGCCAGGGCCTCGGCGAGATGGATCGTGTGTCCGTGCCCCTCGTCGATCTCGGAACGCGTCAGCAGCAGCGTGCGGGCGGCGAGCACCAGCAGATGAGCGGCGCCGGCGTCGACGTGGCGGGGGAGCGCGGTCGAGATCCAGGTGGGCGGGATCCGGGCCGGCTCGACCGGCTCGTCGGGCACGAGGTCCAGATCGATGCTGCCGTCGGCGACCCGGCGCAGCGCGCGCAGCAGCTCCTGGCGGGCGTGGCCGGAGGACGCCGCCGGCGGCACGTGCGTCCCGAGTGGAGCGGCCAGACGGGTCCAGCCCACGGCGTGCCGCGCGCCGCCGGAGGGATCGGCCGGGCTGATCACGGGGATCAGGGTGTGGTCGGCGATCCCGGCGGCGGTCACCACGATCGCCTGCTCCGCGTCCAGCGCCGCGGGCAGTGCCGCCGGCGGGCCGACGAGGCCGGCGATGCGGCCCGGCACCGGCAGCACGAGGCGCAGCTGCGCCAGCGGCAGGCGGCGCAGCGAGGTCATCCAGGTGAACAGGTCCTCGCCCTCGCCGCTGGGTGCGCTGCGGCCGACGCCGTGACTCATCTCGGAGGCGTCGTCGGGACCGAGGTCGCCGCGGAGGTAGGCCGAGGTCCACAGCATCAGCACCGCGGCCCGGGGGAGGGCGACGAGGTCGCCTCCGGCTGCGGCCTCGCTCATGCGGCCTCCTCCTGCGCGGGAACGAACAGGGCGCGGCTCCGCTCGGGATCGACCGACTCCAGCATCACCCGGACCACGTCGCCGGGGGCGGCGTCCATGGCGACCCAGGCGGTCACGGGCGGCTCGGTGAGCTGGACCTCGACCCGGGTCGGCGCTCCGCTCGCCTCCCGCCGGTCGATCACCGTCGCGCTGAAGATCTCTCCCTCCCAGGTGGCCAGGGCCGAGGTCTCCACCAGGTCGAGCGCTAGCCGTTCGAGGTTCCCGGCCCGCGCTCCGGTGGTCCGCATGGCGTCGGGGATCTCTCCGAGCGCGGCGAGCAGCTCCGGCGCGGGGCGGTGCCCGCGGGCGTGGGCGTGGCACACCAGCAGCACGAAGCGGTCCACGAGGCGGCGCAGCGGGGCCGTGGTGTGGGCATAGGGAGCGGCGACAGCGGCCTGCGCCGGGTCCGCGGGCACCTCCTCGGGGCTCGTGAACGCCGCATAGGATGCGCCGCGGAAGAGGGCGGTGGCGTGGTTGAGCAGGGCGAGGTGGGCGGGCTCGTGCCAGTCCAGGTCGCGCAGGAAGGCGCCGTAGGCCCGGTCCGCCGGCCAGGGGACGCCGAGCACGTCGGCCTGGCGGCGGAAGCGGTCGATCGCCTGGCCCCGGGCCGGGGGCAGGGTGCGGAGGATCCCGGCGCCGTGGGCGAGCATGAGCTCGGCGGCGGCCATCCCGGTCATCAGCGAGATCTGGGCGTTGGCGTCCTCGATCGGGACAGGGCGACGCCAGGTCAGGCGCACCAGGTCCCCGTCGGCCACCACCTCCTGCTCGGGCACGTTCAGGCTCGCCCCACCCCGCGCGATCTCCTGCGCCGCGCGCAGGGCGCCGATCTCCTGCAGCAGGATCATCGTCGGATGTCCCGCGCCGCGGTCGAGGTCCTCCTGCACCTGCTCGTAGGCGAGCTTCCGGATGGAGCGCACCCGGGAGCGCTCCAGGTCAACCGCGCGGACAGCGCCGTCGGGGTCGAGATCGAGCACCCAGACGAAGGCGGGCGTGATCTGCCCGGGCAGCAGCGAGGCGACCCCCTCGGAGAGCTTCTCCGGGTGCAACGGGATCCGCCGGTCGGGGAGGTAGACGGTCTCGCCGCGTCGTCGCGCCTCCCGGTCCAGCGCACCGTCGAGGCCCACGAACCAGGGGACGTCGGCGATGGCGTACAGCACGCGGTAACCGTCCTGGGTCCGCTCGAGGTGCATGGCCTGATCGAGGTCCGTGGAGGTCGCCGGATCGAGGGTCACGAAGGGGACCGCGGTGCGATCCGTGCGATCGTCGGCGGCGAGCTCGCAGGCGGCGGCCCGCTCGGCCTCGGCGAGTGCCTCGGCGGGGAACTCGAGGGGAACGTCCTGGGCGTCCTCGGCCAGCAGGGCGTCGATGCCCTCCCGGATCACGTCGGCCGCGACGGACCCTCGCGGGGCGTGCAGGGACACGGGACGGTGCGGCACGGGACCTCCTCAGCGGCGGTTCGGAGCCTGTTCAGTCTAGGGCGGGAGGTCGTCACGAGGGGGCGCCCGGGAACGATAGGCTCAGGCCATGTCCGTCGCAGCAGCCTCCCTGACCGATGTCGTCGTCCGCCGCAGCGGGCACAGCATTCTCGATGCCGTCTCCCTGGAGATCGCCGAGGGCGAGCGCTGGGCGATCCTGGGCCCCAACGGTGCCGGGAAGTCGACGCTGGTGCGGCTGCTGGCCGCCCGCATGCATCCCACCAGCGGGACCGTCGACCTCATCGGTGAACAGCTCGGCAAGGTCGACATCTTCGAGCTGCGGCCCATGATCGGTCTGGCCAGCCAGGAACTGGCCGAGACCATCCCGGTCGAGGAGACTGCGGAGAACGTGGTGGTCACCGCCGGCTACGGCGTGGTGGGCCGCTGGCGCGAGGAGTACGACGAGCTCGACCTCGACCGCGCGCGCACCCTGCTGGCAGCCTTCGGGGTCGGCGACCTCGCCACCCGCAGGTTCGCCACCCTCTCCACGGGGGAGCGCAAGCGGGTCCTCGCCGCCCGCGCACTCATGACCGATCCTGAGCTGCTGCTGCTCGACGAGCCCGCCGCCGGCCTGGACCTGGGAGGACGCGAGTCGCTCGTGCGCACCCTGGGCCGGCTGGCGAAGGATCCCGCGACCCCGGTCACCGTGCTGGTCACCCACCACGTCGAGGAGATTCCGCCGGGCTACACGCACGTCGCCCTGCTGCGCGAGGGCGGGGTCGTCGCCGCCGGTCCGATCGAGGAGACGCTCACCTCGCAGAACCTCACGGCCACCTTCGGGCTGCCGCTGGTCGTCGAGCAGCGCGGCGAGCGGTACACCGCACGTTCCCTCTCGCTGAACTGAGCGGCCGTGGAGCTCCCGCAGCTGCGTCGGATCACCGACCTCGCGGACCCCGCGCTCGACGACTACCTGCGCATGACCGATGTACGGCTGCGCGCCCGGGTCGAGGTCGAGCGGGGGCTGTTCATGGCCGAGAGCTACGAGGTCATCTCCCGGGCGCTCGAGGCCGGGATGGCCCCGCGCTCCTTCCTCATGAGCGAGAAGTGGCTGGAGAAGTTCGCGCCTCTGTACGCGCGCTTCCCCGACGTCCCCGTATTCGTCGGGGAGGAGCCGCTCATCGAGCAGCTCACCGGCTTCCACCTCCATCGCGGGGCCCTCGCCGCCATGCAGCGCCCGGAGCTGCCCCGGGTCTCGGACCTCCTGCAGGGCGCCCGGACGGTGGCGGTCCTCGAGGACATCGTGGACCACACCAATGTTGGTGCTCTAATTCGTAGTGCCGCGGCGATGGGCGTCGATGCAGTTCTCGTCACCCCTCGCTGCGCGGACCCTCTGTACCGGCGTTCGATCCGAGTCTCGATGGGCACGGTCTTCCAGCTCCCCTGGACGAGAATCGAGTCCTGGCCGGAGAGCATCGGCACACTCCAGGACTCGGGGTTCATCGTCGCGGGCATGACGCTGGGCGAGGGAGCGATCACTTTGGACGAACTGGCCGCAGAAGACCATGAGAAGCTCGCTCTCGTCTTCGGGTCCGAGGGGCATGGATTGACTCCGGCTGCAGACCGTCGGCTCGACAGCAGGGTGACGATCCCGGTGATGGGCGGAGTGGATTCGTTGAACGTCGCTGCGGCGGCGGCGGTGGCGTTCTACGCGACGAGGTGAGCGTCGAGTTCGACGCCCCACGTCGCTGCCACTCCTCGTCGGGCGGTTGAACACGCACCGGTTCCGTCGCCCACGCCGGCCACTCATTCATGAGCCCATCGTCCCATCACCGATCTGTGTCCGGTCATGAATCGGCGCGCCAGGTCGCCTGTGTCTGCCGCGGCAGTCCGACAATCCGCGCTCTACGGCGGCCGCTCAGTCCTGTGATCGCGCGTTCCACGATTGACCGCAGGACGTCGGCTACCGCTGCGAAGGTTCGTGGATGCACAGGAAGGCCGCTGCGATGCTCCCGGCCCCGTCGCATCCAGCCCGGTGCGCCAGCGGGACGACGTGGCGTCTCCACCAGGCAGCAGCAACCGCAGGGTCGAGGACACCCTCGTCCTCGGCAACGGCGGTGTCGTTGTGCTGGGCACTTCATCGGCGCGCGGCAGCCTTGACCTGCAGATCCGTCTGCGTCAGGCACGCGCAGGCAAAGGCGACCGTGCAAACAGAGCAGATCACGGCTTCGACGGCGAGCTGGCCCCGGACTCGTGCGATCGAGAGGCGGTGATGTCCGTCGTCGACGAAATGCAGCTCGCCGACCCGGACCAGCGACACCGGGGACAAACTGGCCGTGCCGATACGAGCGAGGCGTCCTCGTCGGTCCCGCAGAGCAGGGTTGAGGGGCCGGAACAGCCGGTCGAAGTCTTCTCCGCGCGCCAGGGCCACCACTTTGACCACCACGAGCTCGGCCCACGCGTCTCGTTTCCGTGCGTCCGTCCCATATCCCCCGGTCCGAACAGAGAGGAAGTCTCTGACTTCGCGCGCAACTTGTTCCGGGGCGTCTTCCATGACGAAGTGGCAGGCCTGCGGCACGACGACGAGGTCAGCCGCGGGAATGTCATTGCTGAGCCGTTGCGGGTAGCCACATACTGCCAGCGGTCCCGATCGGCCTACAGAATGCGGACAGGCACGGTGAACCGACCGTTCGCGCTTGGTCCCCAGTCGCCGGGCGGAGACAATGGGAGCATGAGGATTGCGACTCTGAACACTTGGGGACCCCGAGGGGCATGGTCCAAGCGATTAGAGGCAATGCGGGCCGAGTTCGCACGGATTGATGCCGACATCATCACCTTGCAAGAGACGGTGTTGACCGCCGAGTTCGACCAGGCCGCATTGATGCTCGGTAGCGGATATCGACTTGCCCAGCAAACGGTCCGCGAGTCCGGCGACCGGGGCGTTCCAGCTGGCCAGGGCATTACGACCGCGAGCAGTTGGCCGCTCGGCGAGGTCGTCGAGGTGGATCTCAACGTCACCGAACGCACCGCGGACTTCGCCTGTGCCTGTCTGATCACGGAGGTCCTTGCCCCCGAGCCTCTCGGCAGAATCTGGGTGGCCAACCACTTCCCGGACTACCAACTGGACCACGAGCGCGAGCGACTCCTGCAGGCCCACACCGTCGCAAGAGCCCTCGAACAACTCATCATCGACAAGCCCGGCCACGTCATCGTCGCCGGCGACATGGACGCCGACCCGTCGTCCGACAGCCTGCGCTTCTGGACGGGGCGGCACGTCATCGGCGAGACCAGTGTCTGCTACCGCAGCGCCACCGAAGCCACACGCGGCGGTGAGGTAATTGAGACCTACACGACCGCGAATCCGTTCCAGGTCGACCAAGACTGGCCCTTCCGCAGTATCGACCATGTACTCGTTCGTTGTGGACACAGCGGCCCTTCCCTGATCGCACGATCCTGCCGACGCGCCTTTGACGCAGGCCCTACGACCGTCAGCGATCACTATGACTTCGTGGTCGACTACGACATCGCCGCAGATACCGAGGGGATAGAACATTGAGCGACGCCAGGATGGAATGGACCCGCTCACGGATCTACCGAAGCGATAACTTGTGTGGCCAGCTGACCTGAGCGCTGGCGTAGCGCGCCCGCGCTCAGTTAGGGGTGGGCGGCGCGGAAGCGTTCTGCCTTGGCCTGGTTGCCGCAGGTCTTCATGCTGCACCAGCGGCGACGGCGGCCGCGCGAGTTGTCGAGGAAGAACCAGCCACACCGATCGCAGGCGTGCACGCCTCGCGAGGGCGGGCTGAGCACGAGCCTGATGGCGCGTAGCGCCAGGATGGCGAACACCCCCTCCGAGGCCAGTGTCGTCATAGAGCCGTCGGGGTTCACGGTGATACCGGCGATGCCGCGGCGGGCGGTCGCCAGCAGGCTGCTCAAGGCGTCTGCGGGGATCGTGCGGCCGTCGCTGTGCGCGTCGAAGACCGTCCAGAAGAGCCCACGCAATGCGCGAGCCTCGTCGAGCGCGGCGTCGGGATCAGCGAAACGGCCATACGGTTGGTCGGTCGCAGGCAGCAGATGCGTCCGGTCGAGCCACGTGGTGAGTGCGACGGCGTTGGTAAACAGGTCGGCACCGAGTTCGGGTGTACGGCGGTAGACGGTGTTGGCGAAGTCCAGTGCGAGATCCCCGGCGATGAAATGGTCCTCGACCCATTCGGTGGTGGCGGTCACGGGAGGTGATACCTCAGGACGGGCCGGTCGCGCTTGGGTCGGGCGACCTTCGTGAGCCCCGCGGCGGTGAACGCGCTGTCGATGCCCGTCATCGCCGTGTCTGGCCCGGCTTTGCGTCCGTGGGAAGGTTCGACCGGGTAGGCCTCGACCGTGCGTGTCCGGGAGGTCTCGGCGAGGTGGTCACAGACGGCGGTGATCCACGCGGGCAGCAGTCCTTCGCTGCGGTGGCTTTTCTTGATGAGCAGGCAGGTCAGTGAGATGACCGGCTCGTCGTCGACCGGTTGCAGCAGGGTTGAGCGCTGCATGCGGGGGAAGTCCGAGCGATCTCCGAAGGCGCACCACGCCACCGGCTCGGTATCGAGATACCCCACGACTCCGGGTGATCTATCGCCTTCTGCGAGTGCGCGCATGGCGGCCTTGTTGCCCTCGCCCTTGTTATCCACCCACTCAGTGATGCACAGCCGCCAGTGCATGCACCAGCAACCGCGGGCACCGCCGCGTGCACCCATGACGGTCTCGAAGTCCTCCCAGGTGTCCCGGGTCAGCGGTCTCACTGTCAGTTCTGCTGTGCTCACGATCGCACCCCTGCGCGGTCGAAGGCGTCACGGGTGAAGGTCACGAGCAGGTCGGCGACCTCGGCGGCGTGGGTCTCGAGCAGGAAGTGCCCGGCGTCGTAGATGTGGGCCTCGAAGGTGGTGAGTGCGTGGTGGTAGGCGAGGACTTCGGCGATGTCGAAGGCCGGGTCGTGGCGGCCCCAGAGCACCATGCACGGTGGCTGATGCTCGGCGTGGTAGTCGGCGATCTCGGCGAAGCGGGCGACGTGGGTGCGGAAGTCGTAGAAGAATTGGAAGTACACCTCGGTGTTGCCCGGCCGCGACAGGCGCTGCCAGTCCAGATGCCACGACTCCGGCGGATGCAACTTTGCTACCTCATCGGGCACCCCTGCGAGGTAGGTGTCGCGGGTGCCCTCGAAGGTCAGCCAGTCCGGCAGCGCGGCCCGGTTCTCCTCGGTCGGTTCGGCCCAGTACCGCCGAGCGGAGTCCCACACCTGGCCCAGGCCGGCTTCGTGTGCGTTGCCGTTCTGCACCACCAGGCCCAGCACTTGTTCCGAGTGACGGGTGGCCATGAAGTAGCCCACCGGTGTGCTGTAGTCCGTCACGAACAACACGTACTGGGTCACACCGAGGTCATCGAGCAGTGCCTCGATCACGCGCGAGAGGTGCTCGTAGGTGTACTCGTAGTCCTCGACCGTTGGTGCGTCGGAGAATCCGAAGCCAGGGATGTCCGGGGCGACCACGTAGGCGTGCTCGCCCAAGGTAGGGAGCACCTCGCGGAAGGAGTAGGACGAGCTGGGGGCTCCGTGCAGCAGCACGACCGCGGTCGATGACGGCACACCGCTCTCGCGGTAGTGCACCTGCAGTCGACCGACTTCGCGATGGCGGTGCCGGGTCTTGGCCGAGTGCAGCATGATGCTCCCTTCGCGACGAGGACGATCCTCGTCTCCGAGTAACCGTAAAGGACAAATTAAACGGTTACAAGAGGTAAGTCGGCGGCGTGGACTGAGTGACGCGGCCCGACAGTCACTTGGATCGAATCAGAATCGGCCGTGTGACCAGTGCGCTGTCACAGATCGGACAGCGTGGAGACCTCTGCTCTTCCTGTCGCTCGCGACGAACTCAGCGCTTGCTCAGCCCGCCGTCGACGAAGTAGCGGGAGCCGGTGACGTAGGCGGCATCATCGCCGAGCAGGAACAACGCGACGGCTGCGGCTTCGTCGGGCGTACCTGCACGGCTGAGCGGGACGCGGCCGATGACGTCGCGGTTGAACGTCTCGCGGGTGTCGTCGTCCATGAAGCGTCGGAAGTCGGTGTCGACGTTGCCGGGCACGAGCACATTGACCCGGATGTTTCTCGGTGCCAGTGCCGTGGCCCAGCCGCGGGCTGCGGACTCAATCGCGCCCTTGGTGGCGGCGTAGACGGTGGCAACCGGCGAGCCTTCGACCGAACCGGTCGAGGAGGTGATCACGATCGACGCGCCGTCGTTGAGATGTTGTGTCAGCGCGGCGAGTTGTAGGAAGGCGGCGCGGACGTTGACGGCCATCATGCGGTCGAAGAAGTCGACCGTGACCTCTTCCACGGGGGGCGATGTCGGTGTAGCCGGCGTTGAGCCAGAGCCCGTCCAGTCCGGCTCCGGCTTCGGCGACGTGGGTGGCCAGGGCGTTACCTGTGTCTGGCTCAGCGGCGTCGTTGTGCCATGCCAGCACGCCAGGCATGGCGGATCGAGCGGCTTCCAGTCGGTCGGCGTTGGTGCCGGTGACCATCACCTGTGCGCCCTCGTCAACCAGCCGCCGGGCACCGGCTAGCCCGATCCCGTTCGTCCCGCCGGTGATGAGCACACGTTTGCCACTGAACTTCGCCATGATCCAAGTCTCCCACACGAACATCTGACGGAGTCGGTTCCTCATCGATACCGCCATTGGCAAGGTTTCGATCGGGATTCTGCAGCCGAGACGATTATGGGCTGAGGCGGTCCTCGGTGAGATCACTTGGTTCTGGGTGACGGGTTCTCATCAGGGTGATGCCGACTGCGACACCCCACACCCATAGGAGGGGGAGTGCGACGGCCCACATGAAGAGTTCCGGGATGACCGTTGAGCCGAGCGACCAGGTGATGCCGGCGAGGAAGGTCGCCGTCCCGGTCGCGGCGGCGATGACCGCAGCCCAGCGGGGGGCCGGTCCCCGCCTGGAGCAGTGCGCGATGCCGAACAGGGCGAAGGGGAGGCCGTAGACCAGGAGGGGCAGGACGTTGAACAGGGGTGTGCGGATCGCGACTTGGACGGCGTCACCGACGGCGACGAGCGTGGCCTGCTGTGTCGGATCTGCTGTCTCCCACTGCGCTGCGAGCCCGGGAATCGCGATCGCGTCGATCAGGAACAGCGAAGCCGAAGCTGCGATGCCGACGGCGAAGGTCATGGTTGCGAATCGGCCGAGCCAGCCGCCGCCAGGGTGTGCCTTCTCCATCGCGGCGAAAGTGGCGAGCCACCCGAGCAGCCCGAGGAGCATGAATAGGTTCGCCGGTGCCCAGGCGGGTGTCGAGAGGACGTGCTCATACACCGTCTCCGATGCGGATGGATCGGTTCCGGCGGTGAGCGTGCCGTGAAGGATGCCCGTGACCGCGCTCAGCACGGTCGCGATAAAGGTGATTACGCCAGCGGTGCGTAGTCTGGGAGAGGCGCTATCGGGCGCGGTGGATGACATATGTAAGACCCCCTGTAGGATGTGAATGAATGTTTACTCACGGTAGCACGGAGACTTCGGCCACGCGTCAGCGTGTGATTGAGGCGGCGCGCACGGTCATGGCCGAGCGCGGGATCGCGCGGGTGCGGATTGACGCGGTCGCGCAGGAGGCGGGCCTGTCTGCGGGCGCTCTCTACCGGCACTTTTCCGGCAGGGAGGACCTGCTGCTGGCGGTGATTCTCGACAGTGCGCCGGGCAACGAGCTTCCCGACATGGATGCCGGCACCGAGCCCCGCGGGCTGCTGACGAGGCTGGTGAGCGAGGTCTACGCGCATGAGGAGCGCATGGCTTCGATCACTGTCACACTCTTGGCCGATGAATCGTTGAGTGCCCGGTTTCGTGAGTTGCTTGCTCAAGCGCCGGGTGGTCCCGATGAGTATCCCAAGGGGCTCGCCAGGTCACTTGACGCATTGCAGCAACGCGCGGGCATCCCGCCGGAGAAGGACACGCTGACCTGCGCGATGAATGTTCAGGCCCGTTGTTTCCACCACGCGACGCTCGAACGCCTGCACGGGCCGAGTACGCTGCGAGGCATGCACACCGACCTCGTCGATCAACTCGTCGCCGACCTGATCCAGTAAGGAAGCTGGCCGCAACCCCTTTTTCCGGTCAAGGGTTGCCTTGGCCAGTACAGCACGCAGCAGGATCATCCCTCGGTTAGGTATTGGCTTCGTCGGTCAGCTCATCGATGATCGTGGCGATGCGCCGCTGACGGGTCTCGGGCCGCTTGGCGGTGGCGACCCCGTCGGCGCGTTTGCGACGTTTGCTGTACGAGAGTCCGTCGAACGCCGAACGCGCGCCAGCGTGAGCCTCGAGCGCTGCTGCAAGGTCGTCGGGAACCTCGACTCGGCGTTCGGCGGTGTCGTGCTCGAGCGTGACCTCCACGGTGTCGCCCGCCTGGACACCAGCCGCTTCACGGTTCTGCGCGTTCAGCGGCAACATGTATATGCCTGAGTACACGGCGACGGTGCTGCGGTAAGTGTGGCCGTTGATGGTCACCAGTATTTTCGGCTTCTTCCCCTCGCCCATCGCTGCGACGGCGTCGGCGGGAACGCAGAAGCCGGTGGCGGTCTTGCCGCCGAGTTCGATCTGGGTGGTGAATGTCTGGCTCATCCGAGGTGTCCTCTGCTCCACTCATCGGCGCGTTCCTCGTGCTCGGCCAGCGAGAGGTCCTCCTGGCGGGTGCCCATCGACCACTGGTGGCCGGCCGGGTCTTTGATCTGCGCGTAGCGGTCGCCCCAGAACGTGTCCTCCGGCGGTTCGAGCGACTCCGCACCGGCCTCGATGCAGCGCTGGTAGGCGGCATCGACGTCGGCCACGTACAGGTGCAGGGTGACCGGGCTGCCGCCGAGGGCTGTCGGGGTCTGGCCGTCGTCGCTGAAATCGTCGTGCAGCAGCAGTCTGCCGCCATTGATGAGCAGCTCGCAGTGGAACACCCGACCGTCATCACTGGCGTTGCGGATCAGCTCGTCGGCCCCGAAGGCCGCCTTGTAGAACTCGACGGCCTCATCGGTCGAGGGCACGGTCAGGTGGGGTGTGATGCCCGCGTATTCGTTGGTGTCCATCGTTTACTCCTTCGGTCTCGCTTCGTCGAGCAGCCGGACGGCCTGCTCGGATGTCACCAGTGCATGCAGATGGCGCAGTTCCTTAGCCGCTGCGGCCTTGCCCGCTTCGGTGATCGCGTATCTGCGCCGTCTCTCGGCGCGTCGGTCGGCTCTTTCGGCAGCCGGATCGGCATCGACCTCGACGATGAGCTCCTCGACGCGCAGCCGCTGCAAGGTCCGGTACAACGTGCCCGGGCCCAGGCTGACACCCCCTGCTGTCAGCGCCTCGACATGGTCGATCAGAGCGTAGCCGTGCTGCTCGCCGTCGCTGAGCGCGACCAGCAGCGTGAGCATCGCCGGAGTCATGACCACCTACTATCCACACTGGATGATATCCATTATGGATAATACCTGCTCGACCGTGAGTAAGCCAGGGCATGACTCGTGTCCTCGCGTAGGCAGTGTGTGGCGTTTACTGACCGGGGAGGCCAGAACCACTCCGACGCCGCCGCTGCCGCGATTCATCGGATCCGTTCCCCGTCGGCAATCGTTGGCCTGATCGGTTGTGATGCCGTGGCCTCGGCCGATCGGGGGAGAGGCGGACATATTTTCGGACCGATCGGCCGAGGCGCTGGGTGCCTGGTCTTAGGCAGAGTGGTTGTTGTTCTGATCATGACATCACGGGCACCTGCAGGTGCTGGGGAGGAATTCACATTGCCGGTGACAGCACCTGAGAACACTCGCGACCGGGGCACGCGGGCGGCCATCGCTGCTCGCGATCTCGTCAAAACCTATGACGGCGGCGGCACCTCGGTCACGGCCTTAGATCGTGTCTCGGCCACGTTCGCGACCGGCACGTTCACCGCGATCATGGGCCCGTCCGGGTCGGGCAAGTCGACGTTGATGCATTGCCTGGCCGGTCTCGACGCGGTCACGTCGGGGTCGGTCATCATCGGAGACACCGAGCTTGTCGGCCTGGCCGATAAGCAGGTCACCTTACTGCGCCGGCAACGAGTGGGATTCGTGTTCCAGGCGTTTAATCTCTTGCCCACGCTGACGGCGGAGCAAAACATTCAGCTTCCCCTCGATATCGCCGGCAGGCGTGATCCCGATCCGGCCTGGCGGGACCGCGTGATTGACGCACTTGGCCTGCGAGAGCGCCTCGGGCACCGACCGAGCCAGCTATCGGGCGGACAGCAGCAGCGGGTCGCCTGCGCGCGGGCGCTGGTGACCCGGCCCGACGTGGTCTTCGCCGATGAACCGACCGGCAACCTCGACTCCCGTGCCGGCGCGGAGGTGTTGTCGCTGTTGCGCATGGCCGTCCAGGAGCTCGGCCAGACGGTGGTGATGGTCACCCATGATGCGGCGGCGGCCAGTTATGCCGAACGGGTGGTGTTCTTGCGCGACGGTCGCCTGGCCGGTGAGCTGACCGATCCCACTGCCGAGTCCATCCTGGACACGCTCAAGACGCTTGAGGGATGAAGACTGTGCTCAAGACAACATTCGCGAACCTGCGCGCTCACCGCTCACGCCTGCTCTTGTCATCACTGGCCATCGTGTTGGCCACGGCCTTCGTGGCCGGAACGTTCATGTTCACCGGCGCGATGCGCTCAGCACTGTCAGACACGTTTTCCCAGGACCTGGGGTCCGCCGACGTCGTGGTCACCGCCCCCGACGAGGGCGAGATCAGCGACGAGGTAGCCGCCGACGTGGCCCAGACCCCGGGAGTGGGCGAGGCGCACCACCGGGTGGCCCGCTATCAGCCGGGGGCGTTGTATCTGCCCAGCGGCCCGGTGTCCTCGGCCACGATCGTCAGTGTTGCCTCAACCCCGGAGCTGGGATGGCCGCAGATCATCGAGGGCCAACTGCCCAACGAGCCGGGGGAGACTGTTCTCGACCAGGTCACCGCGCAGCGCAGCGGGCTCGGTGTCGGTGACACCGTGGCCGTGGGGCTGGATGGCACCGATTCCAGTGCCCAGGAGCGGCAGACGCTGCGCATCGTCGGCCTCGTCGATCCAGGTGACGGTCCGCAGTATGCCGACTCGTCGTTTCTCGGGATGACCACCGCCCAGGTCCAGGCCATCACCGACGATCGCGGGTCGGCCATGATCCTGGCCACCGGTGACGACTCGGCGTCCGCCCAGCGGTTGGCCGGCCACGTCGGGTCGGCCGTTGGTCCCGACTACGAGGTGGTCACCGCCGAGAAGTACGCCAGTGGGCAGGTCTCGTCCGGGGGCACGGCGAGTGTGACGATGGTGCTGCTGGCCTTTGCGGGCATCGCCCTGTTCGTGGCGGCTATCGTGATCGCCAACACGTTTTCCATTCTCGTCGCCCAGCGCACCCGGGAGATGGCGCTGTTGCGCTGTGTCGGGGCCACACGTCGGCAGGTGTTCGTCTCCGTGCTCGCCGAGTCGGCGATGGTGGGCCTGGCCGGGTCGCTGGCCGGAGTGGCTCTCGGTTACGGTCTGACGTCGCTCGTGGGCACGGTCTTGAGTGCAGCACTGACCACGTTCCCGTTCGGAACGGTCACATTGTCGGTCCCGGCCGTTGTCGTGCCACTGGTCGTCGGAGTGACGGTCACGGTCGCCGCCGCCGTGCTGCCTGCTCGCGCGGCCACCCGGATCCCGCCGGTAGCGGCCCTGCGCGACCAAGCAGGGCACGCACCAAGGACCGGACGGGTCCGCATCGGCATCGCGACTGTATTAGTGATCGCCGGGGCCTCAGCGTTGGCCGTGGGCGGTCTCGTGATGTCGTCGACGCAGGGATTCGCGGTCGTCTTCGCCGGTTGCGCGGCAGCGTTTATCGGTGTCTTGCTGGCCGCGCCGGTCCTGGTGCCGCCGCTGGCGCGTCTCATCGGTGCCGTCTTCGCCCGACTGCTGGGCACACCTGGGCGGTTGGCCGCGCTCAACGCCGTGCGCAACCCTCGCCGGGCGGCGGCGACGACGGCGGCGCTGATGGTCGGAGTGACGTTGATCAGCGTGCTCAGCGTCGGCGCGGCCTCGACCCGGGCGACGGTCAACGCGCAGCTCGATGAGACGTTCCCGGTCGACTACATGGTCCGCGCCGAATCCGGAATACCGGCCGAGGTGGTCGCCGAAGTCCGCGACCTCCCCAGCTTGTCCGAGACCACAGTCGTCCACTCAACGACCACCAAGGTGCAGGGACACGAGATCGGCATCACCGGCTACCACCCACAACAGCTGGCCGCAGTGACGTCACAGCTGCCGGACATCGCCGACCTGAGGCCGGGAGAGGTGGTGCTGTACTCCTCGCTGGCCGACCAGCTCGGACTCGAAGCGGGCGACTCGCTGGAGTTGACCGGCAGCAACGCAGACACCGCGACGTTGACGGTCAGCGCCATCCTGGGCCACAAGGCAGCCCCCGAGGCCGCGTTCGTGACCCAGCGAGACCTCGCGCGCCTGTTCCCGGATGCGCCGCTGGTGGGGGTCTTCGCCGAAGCCGCGCCGGACGCCGAGCCGGCTCAGGTCAGCGCTGCCCTCGATGAGGTTGCGGCCGGGCACGATGTCACTGTCAGCGGTACTGCTGAGACCCGGGCGACGTACACCAGGACCCTGGACTCCGTGCTGGGGGTCACGACTGCGATGCTGGCGGTGGCGATGGTCATTGCCGTGCTCGGAATCGCCAACACCCTGACGCTGTCGGTGATCGAACGCACCCGTGAGTCCGGGCTGCTGCGCGCCCTGGGACTGACCCGCGGGCAACTGCGCGCAGCGCTAGCCGCCGAGGCAGCCCTGCTGGCGCTGATCGGTACGCTGCTCGGCGCGATCCTGGGCATCGTCTTCGGCTGGGCAGCGATTTCCTCGATGCTCGGCTCCTCCTTCGAGGTTGTCCTCGCCGTGCCCTGGCTGCGCCTGGCCGGGCTCACGGCCGCGGCGGTGGCGGCGGCACTCTTGGCTGCGGTACTCCCGGCACGCCGCGCCGCCCGCACCTCCGTCGTGGCCGCACTGGCCGACGAATGATGCCCGGACAGGTAAATTGGATAGCCAACGGCAACAATAGGCAAAGTGCCCACGGTCAGCGGAGGGCACCGATAGGAGGACGCCTCGCACAGTGCAGAATCTACGTTCCGGACACTGGTGTAGCGGTGTGAGCAATCGTCTGCTGGGGGTGCTCTCATCCCGTCGTGCCTGGTTGCCTCCGGTGGGTTTCGTCCTCGCTGGCGTGTTCTTCGCCGTCAGCGTCCCGGCCGGTTTCTTACGCGCCTGGTCTCTGAGCGCCCCGCCGCTGGGATGGGTGCAATGGTCCAGTGCTCTCGTCGTCGCGGCCGCGACGATGCTCGCCTTGCCGCGGCGGACCCTGCCCGAACACGTCGTTGTCGCCGGGGCATGCGCTGCCCTGACCATCGTCGCAGTTTCCATCGCCATGCTGGTCGTCACGCCCGCTGCCGGCGAGTGGCGGCCGACGGTGCTGACTCCGCCCGAGAGATACGGTCTGGCACTGCTGTCGCTGCTGACCGCCTATCGTTGCCGACCCGGGCCCGCGGTCGCCGTCGTCGCCGCTGCTGGGCTGGCCGCCGGCAGCGCCCCGCTGCTGCGGCTGGCCGCCTACGGGACTGACACCCCAGCGTTCGTGCTGATCGCCTCATCCTTGGCCGTCGTCGTGGCCGCGGTCAGCATCGGCTTGCTCCTGCGTGTGTCAGCAGCCGCCCGCGCCCAGCAGTTCGCCCATGCCCGGCGCGAGGAACGCCTCGCCCTGGCCCGGGACGTCCACGACACCGTCGCCCACCACATGACCGGAGTCATCGTGCAAGCCCAAGCATCACGGCACATCGCCGAACGCGACCCACAGGCAGCCGTCTGCGCTCTCGACCACATCGAACAAGCGAGCACCGAGGCACTGACCGCAATGCGCCGCGTGGTCGCCATGCTGCGCGAGGACACCACTCCGGCCCCACGCGCACCCACCGAGTTGCGCGCCGCCCTTCACCAACTCGCCAACGCGACCGGGCCTCCTCAGGTGCGTCTGACCATCCACGACGACACCGACACGCGCCTGCCACCCGAGGTCAGTTCGACCGTGCTGCGCATCACCCAAGAATCGTTGACCAACGCCCGGCGGCACGCACACGCCTCCCACATTGACGTCGTGACCCGTCTGACCGACGATCACGTGATCCTCGATATCACCGACGACGGGCGCGGCGCACCGCCTCATCACGGTCAGGGGTACGGGCTGGTCGGGTTGGCCGAACGGGTGGACATGCTCGTCGGCGATTTCGCCGCCGGGCCGGGTCCAGCTGGCGGGTGGCGCGTCCACGCACGTCTGCCGATACGTCCGGGGCAGTCGTGACGATCCGGGTTCTGATCGCTGACGACCAGGAACTGGTCCGCGGCGGCTTCCGCATGATCCTCGACAATGAGCCCGACATCGAGGTCGTCGCCGACGTCGGTGACGGCGCGAATGCGCTCGAACGCGCCCGGACCCTGCGGCCGGACGTGTGTCTGCTCGACATCCGCATGCCGGAACCCGACGGTCTTGAGGTCACCCGCAGACTTGCCGGACTCACCGTGCGGGATCCGCTCAAGGTCGTGGTCGTGACGACGTTCGACATCGACGAATACGTCTACACCGCCCTGACCAACGGTGCCAGCGGCTTCCTCCTCAAAGACGCCGGGCCCACCTTGTTGGTCGAAGCCGTCCGAGCAGCCGTTCGCGGTGACGCCCTGATCTCGCCTGCCATCACGGTCCGACTGCTCGAACACTTCGCCGAACCCCCACCGAAACCACAGGCAGCCAACCCACGACCGACCGGACCGGTCGAGCGGCTCACCGGTCGCGAAGATGCCGTGCTGAACGCGACTGCCCAGGGGCTGACCAACCAGGAGATCGCCGACCGTTTGCACATTTCATTGTCGACGGTGAAAACGCACCTCTCGGCGATCCAAACCAAGCTTGACGCACGCAACCGGGTCGAAATCGCCACCTGGGCCTACCGCACCGGTCGGATGGACCGGTGAACTCTCGATAACGGCGAGGGCGTGTGGATCGTCGGTTGCAAACGCCAGTGATGAGGGAATTCTGCAGGAGACCGTTCGCTTTCTGTGGTCCGGAGCGGGTCGGTCACGATAATCACAGCACGGTGGAGTCGACCGCCCTCCAGGCACGTGAGAGCGCGTCGAGCTGGTCCGCGCTCAGGTGGTCGAGGAATCGCTCTCGGACGCCCTGAATGTGGGTGCGGTGTGCCTGGTCGAAGACCCGCCGACCTTTGCCGGTGAGGCTTGCCGAGGCACCGCGGGCATCATCGGGAGTGGGATCGCGCCTAACGAGGCCACGAGTCTCGAGCGAGTTGACGATCCGGGTCACGCTGCTGCGGGGCTGCAGAATCGTCTCGGCGAGGGCGGCCATCCGCATCGACCGGTGAGGATGTGCGGTCAGGGCCACGAGGGCGTCGTAGTCGGCCATCGACAGCTGGTGCCTGCGTGTGAGCTCCGCGCCGAGGTCGCGGCGGAGCCGGTGGGTGATCCGCAGCATCCCGCGCCAGGCCGCCAACTCGCTCGCAGTGAGCTCCTTGGCCATTGCGCTTGAGGGGGTTGTTTCGGATGGAATCATCTGGCTAGACTACATGTTGTTCCACTTGGAATTTTACATCGATACGATCGGGAGGCACCATGAGGATCACTGGACTGGGGTGGCTCGGGGCCCACACGAGCCGGCGCGGTCGCCAGGTAGGCAATGGTGGCTATCACCGGTGTGCAGACTGCAATGCTGGCCGATCCCGCGCTGCCGTCCGCGAACCCGGGAGAGCCAGGAGTTCAAGTCGCGCCTGACCCGCACTTTCACCGCGTCTTGCCCTCAAGCCCGCTTTAAGTATTACGATCGGGTGCAAACGCATCCGTAGATGGGAGACAACAATGAGTAGTTCGGTACCGGTGGGATCATGGCCGGCCAAGCTGCCGGCGATGCAGGTGAGAATGGCCCGCCCCACGAATCGGCTCCACGACATTACAACCTTCTACGGCGACTTGCTGGGCCTGCAGGAATTACATCGGGGCGAAGCAGACGGCTGGACAGCGGTGATGTTTGGCCTGCCCGGCGATCAGTACAACCTCGAGTTCGTCGCTCATACCGACGGGATAGACGGTGAAGCGCCTACGCGTGAGAATCTGCTCGTCTTCTACTTCGGCTCTGCCGATGAACAAGCCGAGGTGGCCGAGCGGCTGCGAAATGCCGGAACGCCCGAAGTCGAGCTGGACAATCCGTGGTGGGAACGTAACAGCGCCTGCGCCTTCCTCGATCCTGACTCTTGGCATGTCGTGCTGATGCCGACTCCGGTCATGCTCAGCCAAATGGAGAGCGGATCCACTAACAGTTGATGCTTTCGAGCTTGGGGTGCCGAGTGACGCGAGTGAGCGAAATTGACTTGGCCGGGGCGGCACCACACGGCTTGCGCCGCCTGGTTCACCGATGCCTATCAATGGGTGAACTGCCTCTCGGTCACGCCGACACAGCCGGGGGTGTGGGTCCTTTCCCTGCCCAACGGAGAGGCGGTCGAGGTGTTCGCCGAGGGCCACCGGGGCAAGGAGCTCGTGGACATCGAACCCGTGGCCGGTTTCGTGGTCGAGGATCTGCCAGGCGCAGTCTCCGAGCTGCGGGCGGCCGGCATCGAATTGCTCGGCGATCCCGGCCGACCTGGCAACAATTCCGAGCACCTGACGGCAACGTCTATCAACTCACAGCCGCCCCACCTGATTCGCGGAGAGGAGATGGCACCCCATGATTGGCACCAGCCAGACACTGCCACCGCAGTTCTACGACATCTTCAGCCACCACTTCACCGACCTCGACGAGGTCCGTCTGCATCACGTCGAGGGCGGGCCTCGCGACGGTGAGCCCATCGTACTGGTCCACGGCTGGCCGCAGACCTGGTACGCCTGGCGCAAGGTGATGCCGGCCCTCGTCGCAGCAGGCCATCGTGTGATCGCAATTGAGTACCGCGGGGCCGGAGACTCGAGCCGACCGGCCGGCGGATACGACAAAAAAACGATGGCCGGCGACCTGCGCCAGTTGTTCGATCGGCTCGGCCTCGACCGCGTGCACTTGGTTGCGCGCGACATCGGTCTCATGGTCGCCTACGCAGTTGCCGCGCAGTGGCCCGAACGGGTCGCGTCCTTGACGATGCTCGATGTTCCGGTTCCCGGCACCACCGCGTGGCAGCAGGCCAAGAGCGACCCTCAGACCTGGCACTTCGGGCTGCACCGCCAGCGTGACGTGGCGGAGTTGCTCATCGGCGGCCGCGAGTACGACTACCTCTCGACTTTCTACCGTGAACGCACCCAGGTCGCAGACGCCATCACCGATGACGACCTCGCCGTCTACGCACGTGCCTATGCCGCCCCGGGCGCTCTGCGCGCGGGCTTTGAGCTCTACCGCGCCTTCGACCAGGACGAGCACGACCTCGCCGAACTACAGGCCACCAAGCTGGATATGCCGGTGCTCGCCATGGCAGGCGAACTGGATAATGGAAGACTGATCGCCGAGATGGCACACGAGATCGGCACCGACGTGGAATCGGCTGTCGTCCCCGGCGGGGGCCACTGGACTCCCGAGGAGAACCCGGACTTCCTGCTCGAACAGCTGCTCCGGTTCCTGCCCCGGGCTCGCACATGAGCACCCCAGCCGAAGACGACGCCGCGAGCGTCGTCGTGACGCGTGTCGTCCATCCCGGTCACGAGCGGGAGTTCGCGACGTGGGCCGACGACATCGACCGCGCAGCCGCGCGCTTCGCCGGCCACCAGGGCGGGGTACGACTACACGACGACCAGGGGCTCAACCATCTTGTCTACCACTTCGACTCCACCCGCCACCTGCGCGCGTGGGAGACCTCCTCTGAACGCCGCAACCTCATCGCCCGCGGGGATCGAATCTCCGACGAAGAGCGAAGCGTTGCCGGAGGACGCGACACCTGGTTCCAGATCCCCGGACGTAGCACACCACCGCGCTGGAAGACCTTCCTCATCATCTGGGCGGCCGTCTACCCGACCCTGTTGATCATCGCCACCGGACTCGACACGCTCGCACCTGATCTTCCGCAACCTGCGGCGCTGGCGATCAGTTCCGCAACGTTGACCGCCCTGCTCACCTGGGTGATCTTGCCGCGGCTGACCCACCGCACCCGTTCCTGGCTGCTGCGGGGAGCACAACCCCAGCACACGAGGCGTCCACCCGACCGGTAATTCGCTCTACATCTTCGGATCATGAGGAAGACCTGCACTTGGGCGGCGTCGGCATGGTTCGCACGCATCCAGATTGCCCGAGGTGTTCGTCACTGTCCTGGCTGCCGGGTCGATTCCGGCAGGCAGCCGGCATCTATCCGAGATCAACCGCAAGTAACCGAAAGGGAGCACCAACTATGAAGATCGCTGTCATCGGAGCAACGGGTACCGCCGGGTCCCGCACCGTCGCCACGCTCAAGAACCGGGGCCTCAGCCCTGTCAAGGTCTCCCGGTCCACCGGGGTGGACCTGATCACCGGCAAAGGTCTGACCGATGCGCTGGACGGGGTCGACGTCGTGATCGACACCTCCAACGCCTTTCCTCCGGACGAGACTATCGGTCTGCACGAAGCACTCACCTCGGCTACCCGCCATATCGTCGAAGCCTGCGTCGCACAGCGGGTCGGGCACCTCGTGTTCCTGTCGATCAATGGAGTCGACAGCCCTGTGTTCGACGACTTCCCCTACTACGTGGCCAAGCGCGCCCAAGACGACATCGTGGCCAACAGCAACGTCCCCTCGACGGTCGTGAAGTCCAGTCAGTGGCACGAGTTCGCCACGAACCCGTCGGCCGTCACCTTCGAAGACGAGGAGGTTCGAGTCGAAGACTGGCTCATCCAGCCAGTGGCCGCCGATACTGTCGCCGAAGCGCTGGTCGAGGCGGCTCTGGGACGGCCAGGCGCAGGACCCAGGACGATTGCCGGACCAGAGACGATCCGGCTGCCAGAACTGACGACGAAGCTGCTGAGCCGGCTCGGTGGCCCCCGCCCCGTTCGTACCACCGCACCTGCGCTGCCGGCACTGTCCGAGGGCGCTCTCCTGGCTCCCGACCACGCCGCCATCCTCGGACCGGACATCGACACGTGGCTCCACACGGTCGATACGGCGACGTGATGCAGGACAGTCCATCCCCATCGGGCGCTCGGAGGCAACCATGTCGCCGAGAGTGGAGAGATCACCACGTTCTGGCGTCTGCCGGCGATCACAGTGCCGGGCTGGCGAACATCTGGTCGAGGTGGTACTGCAGGATCCTCTGGGCTGTCGTGATGGTGCGTTGGCCGACCAAAACGCTTGTTCCCAGGCCGTGGCTAAGTGTCAGTAAGCGGCCTGCTTCGATGTCGGGATCACGGTCGACGGGCAGTTCGCCGTCGTCGATGGCGTTACGGAGCAGCTGTGCGAGTTCGCGTTCACGGAGGTTGGGCCCGTCGATGAACGGTTGTTCAGCCATGGCCGTGTCGGTCATGGACAGTACCGCGTAGGACGTCCACAGCAGGTGGTGGGTTCTGCTCTGCTCGTCGGTCGGCAGCGCTGCCGCGAGGAATGCTTCCAGTCGTGCACGGGCGGACGACGAAGCCGATGCCGTAATGCGTTCTGCCCATTGCGCGACACTCTGGGATTCGAGGGACTCGAGAGCTGCCTGCATCATTTGAGACTTGGACTGGAAATAATACTGGACCAACCGCAGTGATACTCCGGCCTCGGCGGCGACGGCTCGCATTGTGATGGCATGCAGTCCCTCCCGCGCGGCGCAGCGGACCAGGCTGTCAATAATCTGTGCACGCCGCAGGTCGTGGTCGACGCGCTTCGGCATCGCGATCTCCTAACAACCGATAGTGATACGTATGTATCATATCAGTATGTCTTCGAGTTCTGCCTCCCATCTGCCCCCGGCCACCCGCCGTCGTGCTGGTGTTGTCGTGTTGGCGTGTGCGGCCCAGTTCATGGTGGTGCTGGACGTGTCGATCGTCAACGTCGCCCTGCCCACGATCCAGGCAGACCTGGGCTTCAGCCCGGCGGCCCTGCAGTGGGTGGTCAATGCCTACGTGCTGGCCTTCGCCGGACTGTTGCTGCTTGGTGGTCGGCTGGCCGACATCTACGGCCGGCGGCGAGTCTTCCTCGCCGGCCTGATGGTCTTCTCCATGGCCAGCCTGATCGGCGGCATCGCCAGCCACCCCGGAATGCTGATGGCAGCGCGGACGGGCCAAGGGGTCGGGGCAGCGGTCCTCGCACCAGCGACATTGACGCTGCTGACCACATCGATCCCACGCGGTCCTGCGCGGACGCGGGCGCTGGCGGCATGGACGGCGGTCGGAATGGCCGGAGGGACGGCAGGCAACCTGATCGGGGGAGCGCTGACCGAGTTCCTGTCCTGGCGCTGGATCCTGCTGGTCAACGTCCCCATCGGCACTGCCGCAGTCCTTGCCACATTCGCCCTGCTTGGCCGTGACGGGCACCGGACCGCGTCCCGGCGGCTCGACATCGGCGGGGCAATTCTGGCCACCGTCGGGCTCACGGCACTGACGTTCGGCCTCAGCCGCATCGAATCGGAAAGATGGGCCGACCCGTCCGTGCTGGTCACCATCGGTGCCGGAGTGGTTGCCCTGGCCGGGTTCGTGTTCGTCGAGGCGCGAGTCACGGCTGAACCGCTGATGCCGCTGGGACTGTTCACGGTTCGATCGGTGGCCGTCGGTAACCTGGTGATGGTGCTGGCCGGAGCCGCTTTCATGCCGATGTGGGTCTTCCTCACCCTCACCCTCCAACAGGTACTGGGCTACACCGCGCTGCAGACCGGGCTCGCGTTCCTGCCGCACACGCTGATCACCATGCTGGTCACCGCGAAGATCACACCGTGGCTGATGGGCCATGTCCAGGGACGCACACTGATTGTGATCGGAGCCCTACTGGCGGCGGCGGGCTTCGTGTGGCAAAGCGCCATCACTGCCGACTCCGGTTACATCAGCGGCATCCTGGGGCCGGCGATCGTGTTCTCCGCTGGAAGCGGGTTGCTCATCACCCCGGTGACGACGGCCGTGACAAGCGACGTCGCCGACCGCGACGCCGGCGCTGCCTCCGGCATCATGAACACCGCCAGACAGGCCGGAGGCGCGATCGGTCTGGCGGTGCTCTACCTCCTCAGCGAGCCCACAGGCACTTCCCGACACGCTGTCGCCGACGGGTACGCGAACGCGTTCGTCACCATCGCCGTCATCCTCATCGCAGTCGCCACCCTCAGCCTCGCACTGCCCACCAACAACGAGGACGATGGACAAGACCCGGTCGCGGATCGCTGACACTACGGTCAGTGTTCGCCGGTTGGCGGCACGCCGTGGGGGAGCGAAGGCGGCTCATCGGCCGAAGGGTCATGCGTCTGGTTGTGCTTTGTCGTCCTGGTGGTCGAGGTGGGCCTGGAGCCCGTCGAGCAGGGTACACAGGCCGAATTCGAAGCTGGTGTTGTTGACTACGGCCGGGTCGGCGTTCGACAGTGCCGTGTACCGCTCCAGCAGCAGCGGGTAGTCGGCGAGGTCGGGCTTGACCTGCTCGAGCAGGTCGACGGTCGTGATCGAGGAGTCGTCCGGAGTCGATGACTGAGTCTGACCCCAGGCGTCGCCGATGACGAAGGAAAACACGGTCGCGCCGGCCCAGTCGAGATCGAAGCCCTCGAACCCCGCCTGTCGGCAGACGACGAGCAGGTGGTTCTGAAAGCGCCTGAGCGCGGGTCCCTGAGTGTTCGGGTAGGCGGCGAAAGCACTGGTGAGCCACGAATGGCCGGTGAACATCGTGCGGAGTTCCCGGGCGGTGGCGGCGAGTCGTTCACGCCAGGACGTGTTGTCGTCGGTGTTGAGCTCCAGTTCGGCGAAGACGGCGTCGGCGGCGAGACCGACGAGGTTGTCCTTGCTGCCGACGTGCCAGTACATCGCATTCGCCGAGGCCTGAAGCACCGCACCCAGCCGCCGGGTGCTCAGTGCGTCGAGCCCCTCGGCATCCAGGAGGGCGACGGCGGCGTCGATGACGCGCCCACGGTCGAGTCGTTCGGTGGCCATGGCCCAACTCTACGACCCACTTGTGCGGTGCGCAAGTGTCTTGTACGGTGCACAAGTGAACGACTTGCGCACTGCACAAGAAAGGAGCATGTGATGACAGAGCCACATGACAGCAACGCCATAGCCGACGGAGGTCAGCCGGTGACCAGGCGTTCCTGGCTGACCCTGCTGGCGGTCGCGCTGGGGATCATGGTGATCCAGCTCGACGGCACGATCGTGTCCGTCGCCAACCCGTCGATCGCCACTGATCTGGAAGCCACCCCAGCGCAGATCCAGTGGGTGACGACGGGCTATCTGCTGGTGTTCGCGGGTTTGCTGATCCCTGCGGGCACGGTGGCCGACCGGCTCGGGCACAAACGGGTGTTCCTGACCGGTGTCGGCGGGTTCACGCTTGCCTCCCTGCTGTGCGGGCTCTCGGTGAGCGTGGAGATGCTCATCTCCGGCCGCGTCCTCCAGGCGGTGTTCGCCGCGGCGATCGGCCCGGCAGGGCTCGCGCTGATCCGCACCGCGTTCCCCGCCGATGCTCTTCCTCGCGCGCTGGGGGTCTTCGGCGCGGTGACCGCCGCCGCCCTGGCCTCGGGGCCTCTGCTGGGAGGGGCGCTGCTGGCTCTGGGGAGCTGGCACTTGGTGTTCTTGGTCAATCTGCCCTTCGGGCTGCTGGCCGTCCTCGTCGGGGCCCGGGTGCTGCGCCACGCGCCGTCGCAGTCACGCGAGCGGCTCGACCTCGCCGGAGCGATCACACTCGTGGTCTCGATGGTCGCCGTGATCTGGGGCATCACCGCCGTCCAGAACAATGGGTGGACGGCCAGCACGATCGGGTTCCTCATCGGCGGTGTGGTGCTGCTCGCGGTGTTCATCCTCATCGAGAGCCGGGTGGCCCGGCCGATGGTGCCACTCGGGTTGTTCCGGGATCGGACCTTTGCCATCGGGTGCGTGCTCAGCATCGTGACGATGTTCGTGTTCTTCGCGATCATGTTCTATCTGACGTTCTTCTTCCAGGGCGTCCAGTCCAAGACTGCGGTGACCACGGGCCTGGCGCTGTTGCCGTTGACTGCGATCTTCACGGTCGCCTCGCCCCTGGCGGGCTGGACGACCGAACGCCTCGGCAGCCGGGGGACGGTGCTCATCGGAGCCGGTGCCATCACGGCCTCCCTGGTCATCCTGCTCGGCCTCGACACCGACTCGTCGGTGCTGTCGCTGGCCCCGGCGCTGCTGCTCGCCGGTGCCGGTGCAGGGTTCCTGCTGGTCCCGGCCATCAACCTCGTCGTCGGCAGCGCGCCCGAGGAGAAATCCGGCGTGGCCTCCGGCATCCAGCAAGCCACTCAGCAGCTCGGCGGCACGCTGGGCATCGCGGTCTTCGGCAGCATCATCTCCACAGTCGTTGCCCGGACCTTCGCCCAGGCCGTCCAGGCGACCAACGCACCTGGCGCGGTGGCTAAGGGCCTCGGATCCGATGCCAGCCTGCACGAGAGCGTCGCCCTGGGATTTCCCGCCGGTGCCCAGGAACAGTTGCGCGAGCAACTCGGCGAGCCTGTCGCTGCCGAGGTCATCCAGGCAGCCCATCTGACGTTCCTCAGCGCCCTCGACACGGTATTCATCGTCGCCATCATCACCGTGCTCGCCGCCGCGCTGCTGTCGCTGTTCATCAAGAAGCCGCGCAACGATCAGCGGGCATGACCGTCAGGATCCGCTGAACCTCCAACGGAACGCACTGGCTGTCCAGAGCTACCTCTCGTCGTCAGTGGCTCTGAAGATCCCGCTGGCCCCCCACGCCTTGCGGTGCGGCCATCCGCGAGGATCGTCGATCATTGTGGCTGTCGCTCTCGTCGGGTCACAATCGACCTGTCTGCAGTCTGTAGGAGGGCCGTTGTGCTCGACCCGGACTGTGACCCACGGCAGCACAGCTCCGACGAGGGATCCGGTGCACAGGGAGATGAGGATCGTGCCGAGGCCAAGCGTGCCCCCGATGGACCAACCGACGAGGGCGACGACGACGTCGAGCCCGGTCCGTACGGCCGCAACCGGTTTCCCGGTCATGTGCACGAGGCCGGTCATCAGCCCGTCGCGCGGGCCGGACCCGAACTGTGCTCCCAGATACAGGGCGTCGAAGAAGGCGAATCCCACCAGCCCGACGACGAAGGCCACTATGCGGGCACCGAGGGAGTCGAGGTCAGGCAGGAGTGCGGCGGTAGCGTCGGCAGCGGCTCCGACGATCATGACGTTGAGGACCGTTCCGATGCCGGGAGGCTCGCGCAATGGGATCCAGGCCAGGAGCACCACTGCCGCGATGAGGTTCGTCGTCCATCCGAAGGAGAGCCCTGTGTTCTCTGCGACCCCCTCGGCCAGGACGTTCCAACTCGCAGCCCCCAGCCCGGACTCGACGAGCAGCATCACGCACGCCCCGTATCCGATCAGACCGACCAGGAGTTGGGGTATCCGGCGGGCGAGGTTACCGGCCCGCAACTGCTCACGGGGCCCCATCCGGGCCAGTGGTGTCGCTGCACGTCGGGACGGTCGGAACGCTGAGAATCGGGAAACCATATCTGCCACTCTCGGCCGAACTGGACTTTATTTCCATAGCCAGATGGGCGATGCTGGCATGATGAGGCTGGAAGCAAACGCACTGGCAGTCCTGCTCGGCCAGTGGCACAGCGGGACCGGGGCCGCGCATCGTGGCCTGTCGGAAGCTCTTCAACGACTCATCGTCGACGGCCGTCTCGCCCTCGGTGTCAAGCTTCCCAGCGAACGGACCCTGGCAGAAGCCCTGCACGTCAGCCGGACGACGACATCGACGGCCTATCGCAACCTGGTCGCGTCCGGTTTCCTACAGACCAACTCCCGCACGCGAGCCGTCGTGACACTGCCGGCAACGTCGCTGGAGACCTTGCGACCGCACCGCGTCGAAGACGTCATCGATTTCTCGTCGGCGTCCCCGGCGGCACCGGGCGAATTGATCCACGAGGCCTTCCGCGCTGCAACGGACTACATGCCGCGCCACTTCGCCGGGAACGGGTACGAACGCGCGGGGATCGCGGAACTGCGACGCGCGATCGCTGACCGCTACAGCCGACGGGGCCTGCCTACCGGCCCGGACCAGATCATGGTCACCCATGGAGCACAGCATGCGCTGGCGCTGGTCGCCCATGAACTGCTGCCCCGTAATGGGCGTGTGGTCATCGAGCATCCCACCTACCCCAATGCGATCCGAGTCTTCCTCGACCGGTCCGCGCGCATCACACCGATCAGCGTCGCCGATGGCTGGGATGCCGAGCGCTTCTCCGCGGCCAGCCGCACCGCGGACCTGACCTACCTGACGCCGGAGTTCCAGAACCCTACGGGCCTGACGATGACAGAGGATGTCCGCCGTTCAATGCGGTTGTCGTCGCCGACCATCGTCGACGAAACCCTCCTCGACGTCGATGCGGGACCATGCTCGTTCTCGCCCATGACGCCGCTGGCTGCTTACCATCCGCAGATGGTGACGATTGGGTCGCTGTCCAAAAGCGTCTGGGGAGGCCTGCGTGTCGGCTGGGTGCGAGCGGGCACGAACCTCATCGATCGGTTGGTCCGCTCCCGCAGTCTGTTCGACCTCGGCAACCCGGTCCTCGAGCAGCTGGCCGCGGCCGAGCTCATCGCAGGGGACCGAATCCGTGATGATGGACCCCGGCTCGCGCGGCACCGCGCGCTGAACGCTCTCGGCACCGCACTGTCGACGCAGCTGCCTGGCGTGACATACGCGGTCCCTGCTGGTGGCGTCGGTCTCTGGGTGCGCCTGGCCGAGCCCATCAGCACGCGAATGGCCAACACTGCCCCGGATCACGGGCTGTTGCTCGCAGCAGGGCCACGGTACGGAGTCGGGGGCGCGTTCGAGCGGTACCTGCGCCTGCCCTTCACGCTGCCCGGGGACGAACTACGCGACGGCGTCGACCGGCTCGCTGCGCTCTACTCGGCGGTCCTCGCCGGACGCACAGGCCACCACCCGCCGTGTGCGATCGCGTAAGGACGCACCTGTGGCGTGGCTTCGACCGAGAAGGAGCGGTTCCCGACCCCCGGGACTGGTGCGCGGGCTGACGGTGCGCCGGGTAACATGTCTGCTCAGGACTCGAATGCCGCTCCCTCAGCGGGGTGACCGAGAGGGAGGATGCCAAGCATCGTGTGCGATGGCGGCACCAACCGCCATGCAACTGTGCTGGTCTCGACGGAGTCGAGGCCGCCGAGGAAGACGGTCCCGAGCGTATTCTCAGCGGCCCATAGGTAGACGTTTTGGGCAATCAGCCCCGCCTCGAACCAGCAGAAGCGTTCACCGCGGCCTGCCTCCTGGGCTTCGAACGCATCGTTGGCGGCGGCGAGGTCGACCGAGAGTAGCAGCATGGCAGGGCACGTGGTCAGCCAGTCCGCGTCGAGCGTCCCGTCGGCTATGCGTGAGCGGTGATCTCCTTCTTCCAGATTGACCAGGGCGTGTTCGGCGGGTAGGTAGCGGTAGGCGGCCGGGGCGAGCCCGTCTACGGCGGCGGCAATCACGGTGAGCACGATGTCGTACCTGGCGTGCGCCGAACCGTATGGCCGGTGGGTGGCGGATGCGCCGCCGACCGCAGTTCCCAAGAGCTGACTCAGCGTCTCGAGATCAATGGGAGTCTTCCGGTACGATTTGGTCGACCTGCGGTGTCGCAGAAGTTCCGCGAAAGGTCCACCCTCCTGCGGGGGTTTGAGGACAATTCTGTGCTTATCATGGTCGCCGTTGGCCGGATCGCAGTTGGGATTCTGTGACAAATAGCCCTCCGTTCATTGGAACTTCCATGGTTTCACGAGTCGACTCACTGGTGTTCGCCAACTCAGAGCGTTGCTGTTGACGCGGGAGCGGATCGGTATCTGTCAGCGCGAGGGCGAAGCGACCGCCCGCTTCTCGTCAAGTAGCTCGGTGAGGCGGCGGCTGGCGAAGGGCACGAAGTCTCGAACGGATAGCAGAACAGTTCTCGCATTGCCGACGTAGCACGGGCGGATTCCAGCATGGCGTTCGTAATCGTGGCCGACGACGGGGAAGTGGGTGTCGTTGTCGTCACCGACGTCGAGGGTCTCGCACCAGACCCGTTCTCCGTCGACGAGCGCAGGGAACCGGCGCTGCTTGAGCCGCGGCCGGGCGATCAGCGACTCGGCGTGGTGCAGGTAGCTGTTGCGGTTGTGTCCGACGGCGTTCGGTCGTGTTGATGCGCTGATCTGTAATCAGGCCCTGACAGGCTCTGATGGCGCGATCGGCGAGTTGAGCGCCGCAGACCTGGACCGACACTGGATGGTCGATGCCCGAGCGTCGATCATGTTGGCCCAGGCCTTCGCCGCACACCACGACGACAGCCGTCGTGCATCAATCGTGTTTCTGACCTCTGGGCAAGACTTGGGGCCGATGCCCGGAGAGGTGGCATACGCGGCGGCGAAAGCTGCCCTGGCTGGAGTGACCACGACCATCGCCGATCAGCTCGCCGATCGTGGAGTCCGTGTCAATACCGTCAACCCCGGTCCGGTCGACACCGGCTATCTGACCGAGGAGATGTGGCAGGCGGTCGAACCGATGTTTCCGTTCGGCCGGTACGGCGACCCCGACGATCCGGCCCGTCTCATCGCCTGGCTGACCACCGAGGAGGCGTCCTGGGTCACCGGCCAGATCATCAACACCGAAGGCGGCTTCGGGCGCTGGCGTCCACGCGGTGTCGCGCCGCGGAGAACAAACTGAGTCTCGTCGCCTCGAGGCCCACGCAGCGTGGACGCCGATCAACTCCGCCTGGCCGGCCGCTTGCTGGCCTCGGAGACCGAACTCATCGGACGTCCTCGACCGCCTGACACGACTGCTGCCAAGCATTCCTCGTGACCGTGTGCTGACGGTGCACTTGGACGCAGGTGGCGACACGATCCGTGAGCGGGTACACCGGCGTGGATGGCTGGTCAAACTCGCCGATGATGCCGTGGAACACGCCGCGCAGATCGATCCCGACCTGGCCGACCAGTCTCGCAACGCCCACCAACTAGGACGATCAACAAAACCGAGCGTGATCACCCGGGAGACGACGGTCTCCTGAGTCGCCCCCGCTGGCAATAGCTCCCATACCGAGTGCTGACCGTCAAATGAGTTCCATGACGGGGCCGTGGTGGACTGCGCGATAGATGGCATTGCGAATGGCGTTGGCGTCGGCCGAGGTCAGTGTCTGGTCGATCGGCCGCAAGATGATTCGCAGCAGCATATTGCTTTGGCCCGGTTGCAGACCAAGCCGTTCCCGTGCCGCTTCGGGAAGCTCGCCATACGAGGTGAGAGCGAGCAGCTCGACGGATTCGATGACCTCGGCATCGTCGCCCAGTGATGATCGAATGACATCGCCCAAGGTTTCCTCGTCGTCGTCATCCGGGACGACAACGGAGATATCCCGCCGTGCATGCGGCAACGGCGACACGTGCTCCCACGGACCCAGATGCTGCATCTGCGCGGCGATGCGGGGATCAGCCGCCCGTAGGTACCGGATGTCGGGAATGGACTTGCGCAGCATCAGCGCCCGCTCCAATCCCATGCCCAGCGCCAGCCCTGACCACCGCTGTGGGTCGAGTCCGGCGCTACGAAGAACACCGGGGTGGATGCGACCGCATTCGGCCAGTTCGAGCCATTCACCGTCGAGCCACAGGTCGATCTGGCGACCGCCGACGGTATACGGATGGACCGCATCGGTGACCTGCCACTCGGCACCGGGCAATACAGCCTCGACGAGACGGTCGATCATGTCGAGCATGTCGTCGTCGCTGGTGTCGGGCGTGTCCCGGATGCGCCAGAGGTCGACCTGATGCGGTTCGCCGACATGGCTGCGGTCGACGACGTCGCGACGGTAGACGAGGCCGGGAACGACCACCAGCTCGTCGATATCGGCATCGTGGGCGTATGATTCCAGAGCGCCGGGGATCTCTGCGCTCGTGTGGCTGCGCAGCATCGTCGTCGGGCTGAGGTAGCGGGTGTAGCGGCGGTCTCGAGTGACGTCGGTGGCGTCGTAGCCGAGCCGGTCGTAATTGTCCCTGACGGCGACAACAGGCGGGTTCCGCACGTATCGGGCGGTGCAGTGCCAGCGATTTTGCAGGGCAGACACGACCGAGGTCAGCAGCTGCTGGATCGCGTGCTCGCCCTGGGAAGGGTCAGTCAGATCCCGCAGAGCAAGGGCGCGCTGAATCTGGTCAGGTGTGAGGTAGTGAGAAGTAGGCATTGGGAGATCTCCTGAGTGAGGCGGACCGGTGAAGGATGGATCGCTTCCCCCGGCCGTGCCTACGGAGATCCGGCGACGTTAAAGGCGCATGTGAAGGACCCCGCGGCCGTCTTTCGGCCGGGGGTCAAGAAATCGCTGCTGCCAACTCACGCTCACCACCATATCAGCAGCTGAGGATCACAGTGTGGCCGTACAGTCCAGAAAGAGTGTCGTCGGCGCGACCCGATCCTCTACGATGAACTCATTATGCGATTGATCTGCTCGCCGTTCCACCTCGGCCGTGAAAATGTCGGTATGGGCCAAGGTCCTCGTCAATTTGTCGACCACGGTGCAGTGACCGTCCTTGAGGAGCTGGGGCTCCAGGTTGAGGTGCGCTGGGTCCAAAGGCCTGAGCGGTCGGCGAAGCTTGATCATGGGACCGGCAACGCGTTCGCCGTCCAAGTTGCGCTGGCTGCCGAGGTCGCGGACGCGATCGAGACAGGGCAGTCCCCGGTCGTCCTCGGTGGCAATTGCAGCACGATCCTCGGGGCGGTCGGCGGCATGCCGGCCTCGACCGGACTCGTGTTTTTCGACGCTCACGCCGACGCGAACACACCCGAGACTACGACCAGTGGCTTCCTCGACGGCATGCCGGTCGCCGTGGCGACGGGACGCTGCTGGCAGAACTTGGCCGGCCAGATCCCTGGATTCGCACCGCTGCCGGACGGGCGCGTTCTGTTGGTCGGGCAACGCTCCATCGACCCGGATGAACAGCGGCTCCTCGATGAGTCACAGATCGGCGTCGTCACTGCCACTCAGTTGGACGACGAGGTGCTCTTGGCCGGAGCCCTCGATCGATTGGGTGCCGAGGTGGAGGGCGTGCATCTGCATGTCGATCTCGACGTCATCGACTCGTCTGACGGGCTGGCTAACGAGCAGTGGGCCGAAGAGCCCGGGCCCAGCCTCTCCCAGCTCACCGCAGCCATCGGCCAGGTGGGGCAGCGGGTGCCGGTGCGCAGCGTGTCGCTGACCTCCTACAACCCCGACGTCGACACCGACGGCCGTGCCCTGCGGTCGGGGCTGACGATCTTTGGTGCTCTGGGTGCACTCGTTGCGGGCCGAAGATCAGGCACCAGCAACAGGTGACTCCAGAATCAGCGCCAATCCTCTCCTGACCTGGAACCGTCCGTCATTGTGCGGAGGCGATACCATTACGCAGCGCATAGAGGACGAGTTGGACACGGTCGCGGGAGTGAGTTTTGGCGAGGAGGTTGCCGATGTGGGTCTTGATGGTGGGCATCGACAGCCAGAGTCGATCGCAGATCTCCTGATTCGACAGCCCCCGCGCGATCAGCGTCAGGACCTCTGACTCTCTGGAGGTGAGATCGGCCGGTATCTGTTGTTCGGTGACAGAGCCCGAGCCGATACTGGGTGTGGGCCGGTTGCGGAAGGTCGAGAACAGACGCCGCGTTGGCCCGGGAGAGATCACGGAATCCCCGTGGTAGACGGTATGGATTGCCTCGATGAGTGTCTCCGGCGGTGTGTTCTTGAGCAGAAACCCCGCCGCGCCGGCTTCGATGGCCGTGAGGACGTATTCATCGGATTCGAATGTGGTCAGGATGATGATTCGGGCTCTGGTGTCCTCGTTGACGAGCTGCCGGATGGCGGTGAGCCCGTCGGTGCCCGGCATCTGGATGTCGAGCAGGAGGACATCGGGTTCTGTGTGGCGGTGTTGGCGAATCGCGTCGGCTCCGTCGACCGCCTGCCAAAGGACATGCAGGCCTTCTTGGGCGTCGAGGACCATGGCGAGCCCGGCGGTGAAGAGAGGGTCATCGTCGGCCAGGGCGATCGTGATCACGATCGGTTCCAGGGCAGGTGGACGTGGACTCTCCACACGCCGGTCGCGGCATCTGGTCCTGCATCGAACGCACTTCCGTACACGTGGGCACGTTCGGCCATGCCGATCAAGCCGTGCCCCTGACGTCCACCATCGGCTGCGGGGCTCGTGGCGGGGTTGATCACCGTCATGTCGAGGCTGCCGGCATCAATGGCCAGGCGGACGGTGATCGGGGACCGACCGTGCCTGATGGCGTTGGTCAGGCTTTCTTGAGCAATGCGATAAGCGGCCAGGCTGACGCGGCTGGGAACGGCATCGACGTCGCCGTCGACCTGCAGCTTGATCATCGTCTTCGGGGTCTGGAGGGTGGTGACGAGATCGGCGAGGTTCCGCAGGGTCGGGTCCGGGCGAGGGGAGACGTCCTCGTCCTCGGTGCGCAGGACGTCGATGACGTCGCGGACATCGTCGACGGCCGTGCGGCTAAGGACGGCGATGTCGTGAAGCGCCCGATCTGCCCGGGCCGTGTCGGAGGTGAGGATGTACCGGGCACCTTCGGCCTGGGCGGCGATCGCGTTGAGGGAATGGCCGAGGATATCGTGCATCTCTCGGGCGACACGGTGGCGTTCCTCGAAGGCGGCCAGTCGTCGTTCGGTGTCCAGTTGTCCTTCCAGGACCGCGGCGCGTTCGACCGCCAGCTCGTAGCGCGTGCGACGGTGACGCCGCAGCATGCCGAGAGTCGCGGCAAGGGAGATCGCCACACTGACAGACGCGACCGCGAAGGCCCGTGTCTGCCAATCGTCGCTCAGTGCGGTCGAGTCCAACATGGCCGCCAGCCCACCGGCATAGATCGCTGCCAGGAAGCCCCAGCGCCACGGTGGCACGAGCTGGGTCTGCGTCGTGTAAGCGGCTACGAGACAGGCGAGACCGGCGACGACGCTGGGGACGTCGAAGACCAGGAGGTGGACCAGCAGAAGCACCGCGAGGACCGTCAGCGCGGTGCGCGGCACCCGGCGGCGGAACCCGATGGCCAGGGACGCACCGATGACGATGAGGACGTATCCAATCGACTGCCCGGCCGACAACGGGATCGGTGGCCAGGCGAGAAGACCGACCGCGCACAGGATGAGACCGACGGCGACATCTGTCATTCCCGAGCGTGTCACGATGTCGGGAAGCCTCGTGACGACACGCTCGGGTGGAGATTTCATAACTTTCCACGATACCGGTCGGCTCGACGGGCTGGCTCCTACCACGGTATGAAGTCGCGGCCGGGCATGGTTCAGACCCCGGTATGTTCAGTCACCCCGCCGGGACGGGGATCGTTGGGGGTATGACGTTTGAAGCGAGGCGCTGATGAGCGCCGCAGTGACCACCCACCACCTGACCAAGACCTTCACCAACCACACAGCCGTCGACTCTCTCGACCTGCACGTGCCCGAGGGTGCGATCTACGGGTTCCTCGGCCCCAACGGGTCGGGCAAGTCCACGACCATGAAAATGCTGCTGGGCCTGACCCGGCCCACCGAGGGCGAGATCGAGCTGTTCGGCCAGCCGCTGACCCCAGCGTCCCGCACGAAGCTGTTGCCGTCGATCGGGTCGATGATCGAGGCACCACCGGGCTACGGCCACCTGACCGGGGCCGAAAACCTGCGCATCGTCCAGGACATGCTCGGCCTGCCGACCGCTCAGGTCAAACGGGCCCTGACCACGGTGAGGCTGAACGCGCACAAGGACAAGCTGGTGCGCAACTACTCCCTGGGCATGAAGCAGCGCCTGGGCATCGCCATGGCACTGGCCCGTGACCCGTCACTGCTCGTACTCGACGAGCCGACGAACGGCCTCGACCCCGCCGGCATCGAGGAAATCCGCGACCTGCTGGTCGACCTGACCGGGCAGGGCATCACCGTCATGGTCTCCAGCCACCTCCTCGACGAGATCGACAAGATGGCCAGCGTCATCGGCATCCTCGCCAACGGATCACTGATCTTCCAAGGCGCGCGCGAAGAACTCTTCGAACATTCGATCCCGGACCTGATCATCGAGACACCCGAGCCCGCAGCGGCCCTCGACCTGGGGATCACGGCGACGCGCGGGCCCGAGGGCCTGCGGGTCTCGGGTCTGGACCCGGACCAGACCGCCGACCTGGTCTACCGGCTTGCCGCGGCCCGGGTTCCGATCCATCAGGTCCGTCGCGTCCAGCAGAGCCTCGAAGATGTCTTCATGGACCTCACCGGACGCGAGGGCCTGCTGTGATACGCGCAATTCGGTTGGAGTTTCGCAAGATGCGGCGTCTGCGCACGATCCCGGTCGTGGCCGCGCTCGTCGTTGCCGTCGCGCTCATCAGCAGCGTCTGGCAGTTCTCCAGCAGCACCCAGACCACGTTCGATGATCCCAGTCAGGTGCCGTGGGCGGCGTTTCTGCTGACCTACACGCTCATGGCCGCGATGACCTCACCCCTGCTGACCGCCGTCATCGCCAGCCGACAAACCGACATCGAACACACCGGAGCCGGCTGGACGCTCGCCGCGACCGCCGGCTACACCCCAGGACACCTGTGCCGGGCCAAACTCGCAGCCCTCGCGATCATTCTCTTGCCTGCTACGGCAGTGCAAACGACACTCGTGATCGGCGCAGGCCTGATCGCTGGCATGCCGGCACCGACCGACCTCGGTCCATGGGTCGGCTACACGATCTGGCTGTATCTGATCAACACGGCCTTCTGCGGACTGCATATCTGGCTCGCCGCCGCCGTCGAGAACCAGCTCATCAGTGTCGGCATCGGCATGCTCGGCGCGTTCCTCGCCGTGTTCAGCCTATTCCTGCCAGCGGCCGTGACCCACGTGATCCCCTGGGGCTACTACGCCGTGATCACCCACATCACCCAGAACGGCGACGAGGCCGCCTACGCCACCCCGTCCTACGTCTGGCCGGTGGCGTTCCTCATTATCGCTGCCGCCGCGTTCGTGGCCGGCACCCGCCGCTTGAACCGCATCGAAAGGTAACCACCTGTGTTCCGTGCCGAATTGATCAAACTCAAACGCTCCACGACCTGGCTGATCGCTCTCGTCCTGCCCCTGCTGGCGGTGACCACCGGGGCGATCAATGTCGCCAACAATGCCGAGACTCTCGACTCCGGGTGGGAATCACTGACCTCCCAGGCCGTGCTGTTCTATGGGCTGCTGTTCTTCTCGATGGGCATTGCAATCATTGCCGCCACCGCCTGGCGGGCCGAACACCGCGGCACCAACTGGAACCTGCTGCTGACGACCACCACCGGACCCATCACACTCGTTGTGGCCAAGATCGCTGTGATCGCCGTGCCCGTGGCGTTCATGCAGGTCGTGCTGGTCGCTGCCACGCTGTTTTCCGGTGCGTTCATTCTGCGTTTGGATGGAGCCATCCCGTGGGAGTTCACCCTCGCCGGTCTCCTGGCTATCGTCGCCGCGTTGCCGCTGATCGCGGCCCAGTCGCTGCTGTCGATGCTGCTGAAATCCTTCGGCGCACCGATTGCGATCTGTCTCGTCGGCTGCGTCGCCGCAGTACCGGCCATCACCTCAGCCGCACTGCGCCCGCTGAGCTTCCTGGTACCTCAGGCGATCAACACGCGCACGCTGAACCTCGGCTCGGTCGCCGTTGTGAACTCTGGTTCCCTCACTGCCGCCGACGTCCTACCGATCCTTGCCGCAGCACTTGGTCTCACGGTGATCATCGCTGCCGTCTCCGTCGCCGCTCTGCGCACCATCAAACTCCGGTAACGCCGAACCGGCTCCAGGCGATTACGCACCATCGCTGGATCAGTGCAGGGAAGCTGCGAGAGGCGAATCCCCGTGCAGCGGCGCAGTGAGGCCTCCCTATGGGTCGATCGCGGCGAGGTACGCGGCTCCCCGAGGCGCGATCTGGTAGCCGACCTGGAGGCTGCGGGTGAGGCCGAGGTTCTTGAGCTTGCGGATGTCGAGCTTGAGGCCCTCTTTGTCGCGCCCGAGTGCCTCGGCGAGGTCGCGTGCTGGTCGCCCGGGGCAGACCACGATCTGGTGCAGCGTGGCGTGCGTCCACGCGCCGTGGCTGCTGCGCTTGTCCAGGCTGGCCAGCCGCCGGCCGATCTGGTCGACTTGCTCGTGGGAGAGCGTGCTCTCGGCGCTCAGGGCGTCTCGGGGATCCGGACCGTGCCAGTGCACGGCGATCCTGTAGAGGGTCTGATCGCTGGACCCACGCAAGGAGGACAGCAACTCGGTCGGTGACCCGGCACCGGAGGCCGTCGCGTCGGCGACGCTGATCTCCGAGGGGTCGATCGCAGTGACCGAGTCGATGGCGACCACACCGGCGACCGTCCGCAGGGTGTCGCCGGCGGCGACGTCGGGATGCTGCCAGCGCCGGAACACGAGGCTGATTGTCCCGTCGGAGATGCCACGGGCGGCATCGTTGCTGAGGAGCATATTTTCATTGTCTCCGACAACCGGCGTCGCATCCAGTCGTCCGGCCTCCAAGAAGGTCATTACTCCTGGCCAGGGCTCGACTGATTGTCGAGGACCATGCGGACGAAGTCAGCCTTCCCCTCTGTGTACGCCTCACGGTCGGTGGCATGCTCGATGGCCAACGTCCGTTTCAGCTCCGCGTAGCGGCGCACGAGCGCCGGGTCGGCGCGCAGCGCATCGCGGAACGCCACCTGCTCGGCCCAGCGCGGGCTGCTGGCCGGCAGCAGGTGCAGGTGCGCCGTGCGGTGGTCGTCGACCACCTGGACCAGGAAGCGACGCCACGGCCTTGCGTCGAGGTCGGCAGGGACAAGGTGCCAGCCAGCAGGGGACAGGCCTTGCGCTATGGCGTCGGCGCAGCTGAGATCGACCACGGCGGCCTGCACGTCGATGATCGGCTTGGCCGCCAGGCCGGGCACGGCGGTCGAGCCGACGTGCTGAGTCGGGACGACCAGCCAGCGGGAGAGCACGTCATCCAGCTCCCGGCACAGCTGCGCCCCGCGTCGCTGCCATCCCTCCTCGGGCGGTCGAACACGCACCTGCTCGGTCGCCCACGTCGGCCACTCGCTCATGAGTCCATCGTCTCATTCGCCGATCCTTATTGGCAGGGTCGGTAAGATCAGTACATGCCTCATCGGTCCGAGTGCCTGATCTGTTCGTCAGAGACACCGAGTGACGTCATCGCCGAAGGCACGCACTGCTGGGTCACCGCGCCTCAACATGGCCCCTTGCCCGGATACGTTTGTATCGTGTTCAAGAAGCACGCTGTCGAGCCGTTCGATCTTCCGCTGGAACAGCAGGCAGCGTTCTGGTTCGATGTCTGTGCCGATCGGGCATGTCCGTCGTCCGCAAGCGGATCCTCTTACGGCACAACGAGTGCAGAGATACGGGGCCTGCCGACGTTTAATCGGCGCGATCAGAACTTGTGCGCGTGGCTCGGGCGCTCCGCTTCACCCGGGGGACGACCTTGACCATCAGGACGTGCCCTATAGTAGCGGCCAGCAGCATCCAACTCAGGCCTCCGTGCCAGGCCCTATCCGCGGGGACGCCCAGACCTCGGGCGACTCCGCTGACCACAGTCCCCAGAGCGAGCAAGAGGACTACCGCAGCCAGGACGGTGCTCATCCTGCGCCAGATATCGCGCCGGGCTCTGATCGTCGGCCGTCTTCGCAGGGGACGGTTTCGAGTGGCCAGGTGCCAGATCGTGGCCCCAGCCCAGCAACCTCCCATCACCAGGTGCAGCGCAGATAAGCCGACAACCAGTACCGACGCGAGCAGTAACCCAGCGACCGGCAGCTCGGCCCACCACCACGAACTCGCTCGGCTCCTTACCTTCGGTGCCATGACTAGCTCTCGCGGCTGCTCTGCCAGGCGAGGGCGAGGAAGGCGACCAGGTGGCACATAAACCGGCCCAGATGACCGAATTCCCACCGGTCTCGCAGAGCGATGACATCGAGAGGCACCTCATCGCCGTACCGCAGCGTCGCCCTGTTGGTCTCAGCAACCAGGCTGAAGAACAGCACCGGGTTCGCCAGAAGTAGTGCGCAGCTGCTGGTCAACGATTGACGCCGGGAATCGGGGTCCATCACCGCCAGTGCCGGAACAGCCAGCAATGCGATGCCTTCGGCGTGGCCGGCCCGACCGAACCAGGGCCGATACAGCGTCCGCGACAAGTTCCACCACTGTGCTGTTTCCATCCGCCGCTTGGCCGGCAGCTCCAGGGCGTGAGCCATCGACAGCCCGAGCGTCACCGCGGAGGACACCAGCGCCACCGTACGAAGAGCCGGCCGGTGGCGGGCCACCAGGGGTGCAACGACTGGCGATACGACGACCAGTGTGGACAAGAGTGCGCGTGTTACAGGTTTCATGTGGTCCAGCCTGGACGGTGAACCCGGGTTCAGGGCAAGGTGGGTGCATGCAGTTTTCCACTGGTGAAGCCGCCGCCCGGGCCGGCGTCGCATCCTCGGCACTGCGGTACTGGGAAAGGCAGGGCCTGGTAGCGCCAGCGCGGCACGGTGGGCAGCGGCGCTACGGCCGAGCCGAGATGCGGCGTATCGCTCTGTTGAAGCTGGCTGGAACACTCGGCTTCCGGCTGACGGCGGCCGCGACCGTCCTCGACGCGTCACCTCGGCAACGCCGCCACGCTGCCGAGGAAGAGATTCAACGACTCGACCACCTCATCGAAAACGCCCGCGGCGCGCGAGAACTCCTGGCATCGGCACGAGACTGCCCCGAGAGCCACCAGGCCTCAGCGTGCCCGTCCATGCAAGGCGCACTCGACCTGCTCCTCGACGGGGTCGATCCCACGATCCTGCGCGACCTCGACCAACCCGGGCGGTGACCGTCGGGCGATGCCGCCCGCGTTCACAGGTCCCATCGTGCCCTGACCGCCCCCGTGAGCGAAACCGCACCTCTGCTCAACCATCGGGGCCACCGCCTTGCGCACGTCCCGCTCCTCTATGGCGCAGTGAAACGGGCGACGTATCGGCGCTGCCACGGAGTCTCGACCGCCCGTGGGTCGTAGTATTTGCGAACGTACGTTACGGCTTCACGAGCGGGCACGCCGTCGAGCACCGCCAGGCAGGCGAGTGCGGTGCCGGTCCGACCGCAGCCGCCACCGCAGGCGACTTCCACGCGCTCTGCGCGAGCACGATGCCACGCTTCGTGCAGTGCGTTTTGGGCGTCGCCGCGGTCGACGGGCAACCGAAAGTCCGGCCATCGGACCCACCGCACTTCCCATGGCACGGGCTGCGGCTGCTGGTTGAGCAGGTAGAGCCCGAAGTCCGGGACACTGTCATCGGGCCTCAGGTGTCGCAGGCTGCGCCCACGGACGAGCCGACCTGAGGGAAGGACAAGGACTCCAGACTCCGAGGCGTTCCACCCATTCACGATCGCCAGACTACCGGTGACGGCGCGAGACGCCTGTGCCAGTAGACGATTCGGTTGCGGAATAAACCCAGGAACGCCACGCTCCGAGCGTGGAGGGTGCGCTGAGCACGGCTGAAGTGTCAGCAGACGCCGGGTCGTTCCTGACTTGTCTCCTCGACATGCGGGGCTTCGGAGCCCGTGACGGCGTCGCACAGGGCAGTGATCGCTGCGGCGATGCGGGGGTTGTCGCGCGAGCCGCGGCGTAGTGCGAGCAGAATCCTGCGTCGGGGTATCTGGCTGCCGGCGAGAGGGATCTGGACCACCTTCGGGTGGGAGACGGACATGGCGATCCGGGGGACGGCGGAGATGCCGAGGCCGGCGGCGACCATGGCGGTGGTGGCGGTGAGTTCCTGGGCGTAGTGGGCCACGCGCGGGGCGTAGCCGATGGCGCGGGTCGCGGCCAGCAGTTCGATGTAGGCGTCTTGATGCGCGTGGCCGGAGATCCATTCCTCGTCTGCCGCGTCGTCCAGGCTGATCTGGTCGCTGTGGGCGAACCGGTGGTCTTCGGGCACGAGCAGGTCGATCGGGTCGTCGAGCAGGCTGATCACCTCGATGTGGCTGTCGGTGACGTGGCTGGTGGACTCGCCGGCCACGAACAGCCCGAGATCGATGGTGCCGGATTCCAGCGCGGTCAGGGTCTCGCGGGAGAAGATCTCCTTGATGACCGGCTGCAGCAGGCGGTGGCGTGCTCTCAACCGCACAACAGCGGGGGTCAGCAGCGAGGAGATCGCAGTGGGAAACCCGCCGAGGACCACCGGGCCGCAGAGCTGCCGGGCAGCGGCGGTGGTGTCGCTCAGCGCGGTCTCCCACTGCGCATTGAGTGCGCGGGCGTGGGTGACCAGGCGCTGCCCGGCCGGGGTCAGCCGGACACGGCGGCCGTGACGTTCGAGCAGATCGACGTCCAGCTCGGTCGCGAGTTCCTTGAGCTGCTTGGAGACACCCGAGGGGCTGCGGTAGAGCGCTTCGGCGGCTGCGGTGACGGTGCCGTACTCGCACACGGCGATCAGCAGGTTGAGCCGCGTATCTATCATGCACTCATGGTGCACGATTCCGGTGAAAAACGGAACCTAGACGTCGGTGATCGGTGGTCTCCAGACTGGAGATATCCCTGATCCCGACCTCTGGATGGCACTGACAATGAAGGATGCGAGACGACCCACGCTGAACCGGACCCTTCTGGGTGTGCTGGCCGTGTTCGGCACCGTGATGCTGGTCGGTGGCACGGACATGACCAAGGTGACCGTGGCCCTGCCGACGCTGAATGAGGCGCTGTCCCTGGGGTCCGTGCAGTCGCTGTGGGTCGCCGATATCTACGCACTGGCCGCGGGGGTGGTGCTGGTTCCGGCCGCAGTGGTCGCCGACCGCTACGGTCGCAAACGCCTCTACCTGCTCGGCCTGGGTGTGGCGATCGTCAGCGCTATTCTCGCAGGGCTCGCGCCGACCGGGGCGGTGCTGATCGCCGCGCGGGTCGGGCAGGGCATCGGCTCGGCACTGCTGATCGCCGGCACCGTCGCCATCATCCGCGTGACCTTTCCCGGGCTTCAGCTTCGGGCGCTGGCCTACGGCGTCTGGACCGCGGGCTTCAGCACCGGCTCTGCGCTGGGGCCTCTGCTCGGCGGAGGGCTCGTGGACTTCGCGCAGTGGCAGTGGGTGTTCTGGATCAACGTGCCGATCCTGCTGGTCTGCCTCATCGCCGCCTGGATGATCCTGCCGGAGTCGACGAACCCGGACCCTCCGAGCCTGGACGCGCTCAGCGCGGGCCTGTCTGCCGCGGCAGTCGGCCTGCTCATCGCCGGATTGAAAGCACTCACTCAGCCCGGCGTGCCCTCGTGGCTGACCTGGGTGGCGGCCGGTGTGGGTACCGTGGCCGCGGTGCTGTTCGTCATCCGGCAGCTGCGCCTGCCGCGGCCCTTCCTCGATGTGCGCCTGTTCGCCGATCGTCTGCTGGCCGTCTCGGCTGTGGTGATCGCGGTGACCCTGGGCGTGTTCAATGGGACGCTGTATCTGCTGACCCTGCGCTACCAGGTCGTCGACGGGCTCTCGGCCGTCGACGCCGGGATCGCACTCATCCCGCTGGCCGCCGCGATGGCAGTCGGGGGACTGCTCGGGCCTCTGCTGCAGCGGCGGTTGACTCAGAAGCACGTCATCGTCGGCGGGCTGGCCCTGACTGCTGTCGGGTCTCTCGTGCTGGCCAGCCCGTCTGGAACAGGCCACCTGGCGGGTATGATCACGCTCGGGTTCGGCTCCGGGATCGTCATGGCTATCGGTGCCAACGCCGTGATGAGCACCGCCGCGGAGGACCGCACCGCCGATGCCGGAGCGATCCAGGAGAGCGCCTTCGCCCTCGGCTCAGGGACCGGCATCGCCGTCCTCGGAGTCGCAGCCATCCATCTCGGCACCTCCATCGGTGGCAGTCCCTCCGTGGAGGCCGTCTACGGACCCGGAACCGAGACTACCCTGGGCCTGACCGCGTTCTTCTACGCGCTCTTCACCATCGCAGCCAGCCTCATCATCCTCAGCACCACCAGACGTCAGCACAGCAGGACACATTTGAGAGCCCTATAGCAGCAAAGCATGATCGCGGTGTCGACGCACGCTCGAGAACCCCTCGAGGCTCAACTCGGGAGCGCGCCCATGCGGACACCATAAGGAGTTCACTCAGAGCTACGTTGCGTATCGTTGACAACAATTTTCAGGGGGAGAGAACCATGAAAATCATCGCCGAAGAAGCGAACTTCGACGCGGAGGCTGCAGACGCAGAGTCGCTCTTGGAGGAAGTGCTCGCGCTGCCCTTGTTCGCGCACCTGGCGACCGCATCGAAGGAGGGACCTCGTGATTCGCCTCTGTGGTTCCTTTGGGAAGCCGGATCGATCTGGACCCTCGGCAACTACGACGGTGACTCGTTCCCACGTCGGGTCGAAGCCGATGGACGCTGCGCAGTCGGCATCGTCGACTTCGACGTCGCTACCGGCCGGGTTCTGCATGTCGGGTTCCGAGGACACGCAGTCCTCACCCCGCAGGAACCAGGCCGCGTTCGCCGGCTCCTGCGTCGCTACCTCGGTCCCGACGAATCCGGCTGGGATTCGCGCTTCACCGGAATCCTCGGCGACGAGAGCTGGGTTCTCCTGCGGTTCGATCCCGTCACCGCTGTCGTTCGAGACCAGTCCTACCAACTCGGCGCACCACAACCGAGAGGAACCGGGCCGGAGGTTGCGACAGGCCGACCCGTGCCCCGGTAGGAGGGTGAGGCGATCGCGGCCCTCCGCGATTGACTCGCAGGATGTTCCTTCGCCAGTTGCGCCCCTTGACGGTTGACCCCTCAACGGACCTGTCTTGTGTGCATGCTAATGCGTGATTCTCCAGAGCGTGGCTACCGGCGCGGGGCCAGCGCCCTGGCCAGTGCAGCGATGAAGCGGGGGAGGGCCTCGGGGTCGGCGGCGGCGTGGACGGGGTTGAGTTCGCCGACCGACAGTGCCCGGCAGTCCGGGTCGCCCCAGAGACGCGCCAGGGCCTGCTCGAGTTGCTCGATCGTTGGCCCGCTGTTGCGCCCATTGACGTTCTCAGCGAGGGGCGCGTCGATGAAGTCGATGACGTCGACGTCGACGTGCACGGCGAACGGACCAGGCCGGAGGGCCTCCCTCGCTGCGACCGCGGCCCGAGCCGGTGCCTGCACCAGTTCGTCCTGCGGCACGACGTGCAGGCCGAGTCGCTCGACCTGCGTGCGTTCCCAGTCGGTGGCCTGGGTCTCGTCCACGCCGAGGAAGGCCAGCCGGGAGGGTCGCAGCAGCGGGCCGGGGCCGAGGGCGTCGACCAGTTCGGGGACGGCCCCGTCCAGGTCCAGCGCGTGGGCCAGGCCCATCCAGTCCAGGGCTCCCTCGGTGGTGCTGTCGGGGGTGTTGAGGTCGAAGTGGCGGTCGATGTAGACCAGACCTGGTGCAGCCCCGGCGCATCGCAGCCCGTTGCAGGTCCCGAGGGCGGTCGTGCAGTTTCCGCCCATCACGAGCAGCCGCTCATCTGAAGTGCCGAGCAGGTCAGTGGCGGCGGTGGTGAGTTCGTGCACCGACTGCACGACCTCGGGTAGGTTCTGGGCAAAGGGCCGGTCGCGGTCGGGTTTCCACGTCTGCTCGGTCAGGTCGCCGTGGTCGCGGACGTTATTGCCGGCGTCGGTGAGTGCCTCGATCAGCCCGGCCGCTCTCAGTGCCGCTGGCGCTTGCTCCTGGCCGGGTGAGTAGCTGCCGGCGCTGCTGGGCACGCCGATTACGTTGAGTACTGTCATCAAGTCTCCGTTTCGGTTTCCTGCGCGGCACGGTGTCTAGTGTGCCCGGTCGCTTCCTCGGCCGGCCGACGCTGCGGCCGACGAGTCAATAGTCCATTCTCCCCACCCCTCCGGTCGGTGGCTGGCGACTTCCGGCGTCGGTGGCCGACGACGGTGCCGGCGCTGGCAGCGCCGACGCAGACGAGTGCCAGCCACTGCAAGGCGTCCAGGTGCTCGGCCAGGATGAGCGTGCCAGCAAGTCCGGCTGCGGCGGGCTCGAGACTCTGGAGGATCCCGACGATCCGCGGCGGGATGCGGCGCAGGGCCACCAGCTCGAGCGAGTAAGGCAGGACCACGGCCATGACGGCCACGACCAGCCCGATTGCCAGCACACGGGAGTCGAGCAGTGCGGCCCCGCTTTCGGCGACGCCGATTGGCACGGTCAGCACGGCGGCCCAGGTGACCGCCCACACCAGAGGCGCAGCTGCCGCCATGTGAGCTCCGGCTCGTCTGCTCAACAACAGATACGCAGCCATCGCCGCCCCGGAGGCCAGGGCCAAAAGGATGCCTGGCAGCGCGTAGTGCGCTCCGGCCGGGGAGTGGAACAGCCAGACACCGAGGCCGGCGAGGGCGGCGAACCCGGCATCGAGTAGTCGACGAGCGGTGAGCAGGGCTAGCGTGATGGGCCCGAGCAGCTGCAGCGACGTCGCCAACCCCAGGGGCAGATACTGCATCGCCGGATAGATCAGATTCATCCCCGCGATCGCGGTGCCGAAACCGAGCACCAGGACCACGTTCGCCCGACCGCGCGGCAGGGCCGGGCGGAAGATCAGCAACAGGACGAGCGATGCCAGACCGAGCCTCAGGGCGACCACGCCGCCGGGCCCGACAGGCCCGAAGAGGCTCTTGCCGATCGCCTGGCCGAACTGGACGCTGAGCACGCTGTACACCACCAGCAAAGGAGCGGGAAACCTGGTCATACATCAAGGGTGCGCATTGAAGTTCGTGTAGGTCCAGCGATCTTTCGTGAAGTAAATCGTCTAGTATTGCTACATGATCGATCTCCGCAGATTGCAGGCACTGGTTGCGGTGGCCGAGTACGGGACGGTCACGGCGGCGGCGAAAGCTCTTAGCTTCACGCCCTCCGCCGTGTCCCAGCAGATCGGCCAGCTCGCTCAAGATCTCGACGCCGAGCTGCTAGAGCGTCAGGGAAGACGCGTCCACCTCACGCCTGCCGCGCACGCTCTGCTTGCCCACGCGTCGACCATCCAGGCTCAATGGGAACAGGCCAAGGCGGAACTGGCTGCCACCACCGGGTTAGTCCACGGAACCCTGCGCATCTGTGGAGTCTCCTCGGCGATCGCGGCACTGGCCGCCCCGGCCACCAACCAATTGCAATTGCAGCACCCCAATCTGCACGTCCTGCTCCGAGAAGAAGAGAGCGCCGCCTGCTACCAGTTGCTGCTCACCGATGAGTCTGACATCGCTCTGGTCCTGCCGACCATGGACGCGCCGGACCCGACCGACGCCCGATTCGAACAGCAGGCCGTGCTCACCGACCCGCAGGACCTCCTCGTCCCCGAAAGCCACGCACTGGCGCAGACCGGGGGAGTGGACCTCGCCGACGCCGCCGAAGAATCCTGGATCGTCAAGCGCCACGACAACGACAGCTACACGCTGCTATCCGTGGCGTGCGCTGCCGCTGGGTTCACGCCGCACATTGCGCATGAAGCCAAGGAGTGGTATGCAGTCTCCTCCCTCGTCGCCGCAGGACTCGGCGTGTGCCTGCTCCCGCGCATCGTGCCCCTTCCCGCCTCACATCCTGTCGTCCGCGTGCCGCTGACGGGCCGGTCGGCTCCCGCCCGCCGGATCCTGACGAGCGTCCGACGCGGCAGCGCGGACCACCCCGCAATCGCCGCAGGACTCTCCGCACTTCACGACGTCGCTGACAACGACCGGCGGTCTCACTGACTTCCCGAAATGTGATGCCGGGCGGCATCGCTTTCATCGGGTCGCCATCGCGGCTTGAGGGGTCCGCATTGAGCAACGGTGGTTCTGAGCGACTACGTCTCTTAGGGATCGGGTCCGCGATCCGCTCGGCCGCCGTCGACAGGCACCACAGTGCCAGTGGGGAAACTGGCGGCGTCGGACAGCAGGTACGCGACTGTTTCGGCGACTTCGTCGCCCCGGCCGACCCGGCCCAGGGGATGCAGCGCGGCCATCTGCTGCTCTGTCTGCGCCGCCAGGTCGGGTCCCTGCGGCGAGGTGGGTGTCGTAGTGTTCGGTGCGGATGGAGCCCAGCGCGACGGCGTTTACCCGGACTCCGGCGGCACCGTGGTCGACGGCGGCTGCCCGGGTGAGACCCTCGATCGCGGCTTTGGCGGTGGCGTAGGGGGGCGTGCCCCGCACGGCCCGCTGCGCCTGATGGCTGGAGACGTTCACAATCGCCCCGCCCTCGCCGACGGCGAGAAAGCGGCCGGCAGCGACCGTGCAGGCTCGGCGGCAGCGGCATCCCTGATCTATGCGTCGCCAACAATGTCCCTGGCGGCCAGGAGCGCCGGGCCCAGACCCCACACACGCCACGTACCGTCGTCGAGCCTGACCAGCGTGAGAAATGTGACAGTCGTCGCGTAGGCGGCGAACGCCTGCGCGGTGGTGGCGACCTCGGGGATGAAGCGCATGAAGGCGATCCGGTCCGGTTCGTCGACGGCGGGGATCACTCTTGACGCGAGCGACTTGTCGGCGAGCATGTCGATGGCCCACTGGTAGTCGCCCCAGGCGCTGGGTGCGAAGGTGAGCTCGCGCGCTGTCTCGGTTTCTGCATCGAGCACGGTCCACCACTGGAGGGCGATCTGCGCGGGGTCGGTCAGGTCGCCGGCTTCGCCGAACGCGGCCACGGCCTCGTCCTGGTCGGCGCTCACGAGCGCGGTGATCGGCGAGGAGGGCTCGTCGGGGCTCTCGTCGCGGGAGCGGATTTGATCGGCGGCCAGGTTGGCGAGGATCGGCACCGTTCCGGTCAGTGATGCGAGGAAGTCCGTGGCCGTCTGCGCTGGGTTCCTCAGGTCGGCGCTGCCCCGGCGCAGGGCCTCGACGACCCCGACGGGGTCCTCGGCGAGCAGGCCGGTCAGGAACGTGTCCGGGTGGATGGCATCGACCTGCCAGCCGCTCGTCGAATCCGGCGGGAAGTCCTTGAGGTTGAACGTCACGAGCGTGTCGGCTTCAGCACGCACGGCGGCCGCGAGCACGTGACGGTCCTTCGGGTCACAGGTCATGTCCGCGATCAGATGGTCAAAGTCGTCGACGAGCGCGGCTTCCCCGAAGGCATCACGCATCGTGCTCACGCGGTGGGCAGCCTTCTCTTCGCTGATGCCGAGCTTCGGGAGGTTGCGCTGGACCTCGTCGAGGATACGGTCCGACCAGAGCAGCTCGAAGATCCCCGCTTCGGATAGCCACAGCAACGTCGTCGCCAGTCTGATCGGCACCAGTGCGCACGCATCGAGAACGGCGACTCGGATGCTCCCCGCTGCTGCGTCGCTCACCGGGTCTCGATCACCCGGTCGGCGGGTGTGTCCTCGGTGACGTCGCCGGCGAGCTTGGCCATCGCCGAGCGCCTCCGCGTCTGGGTAACCGCCTGGTAACGAGCCAGCTCTGCCACCGGGATCCGCCGGTGCACGGCGCTGGTCTCCGCTCGCATCTCGCCACGGTCGACCAACCGCACCACGGTCATTCGACTGACGCCGAGCAGCGCGGCCGCCTGGCTCGTGGAGATCGTCGCCTCGGCCGGGAACACGACCGCGTCGTCGCTGGACTCGAGCACGTCGACCAGCCGGGCGAACGCCGCGCGGGCGCTGTCCGTGACCTCCGGCGCGGCGCGTAGCGCCTCGTCCACCGCATCGCGCAGCTGCGATGCCTTGTCATGCGTGATTGCTCCAGCCATGTTCTCATTCTACGCCATCAAACGCTCAAAACGCACGGGGATAATGCCGTGCGAACTTCGTTGGGACCGTCGAGCCCGCAGTCAGCGAGGCGGTCCATCAGCGCGTGCAGCGCGGTCGCAGCGGGCCGGACACACGGCGCGGGTCATCGCTGCTCCTCCGGGCCTGGGCAGAGAGGATCTCCGGAGTGCGCTTCGTGGTTGGTTCGGCAGCGAGCAGCCTGCGAGGATAGCCACATGCAAGATGAACAAGCTCTTGAAATCCGCGCTTCTCGTGGCCCTGTCGAGTATCCGACCCTCGTTGAAATATGGCGCAGCGCCGTGCGCGCGACGCACGACTTTCTCGAAGAGTCTGACTTCGACCGGATCGAGAGTAATCTTGCATCGGCCTATTTGCCTGCCGTGAGCCTGATCGTCGCCGAACGAGCCGGAGGGCCGGTCGGCTTCGCCGGGATCGTTGAAGGAAATCTTGAAATGCTTTTCGTGACCGACGAGGCGCGTGGAGGGGGGGGGATCGGTACGAAGCTGCTCAATGAGGCCATCACCGAATTCGGAGTGACCAGAGTCGACGTGAATGAACAGAATTCCGGAGCCTGCGGCTTCTACCTCAGTCGAGGATTCGAGCAGGTGGGGCGCGATGAGCTCGATGGAGATGGGCGACCGTATCCGACCCTCCATCTGGAACTCAGCAAGTAGCAGTGGCAGGTGCCCCCATCGGCAGAGCGCGTAGTTTAGAACACCCGACCAATGTGGGCGCCGTGTTCCGCTCCGCCGCGGCGCTCGGCGTCGACGCGGTGCTGGTGACGCCGCAGTGCGCCGACCCGCTCTACCGCCGCTCGATCCGGGTGTCGATGGGCACCGTCTTCCAGGTGCCCTGGACGCGGATGGAGGCGTGGCCGCGCGACGGGGCGGGACTGCTGCACGAGGCCGGTTTCGACCTGCTCGCCCTCGCCCTCACCGACGAGGCGATCGCCCTCGACCAGGCCGATCTGGGCCCGGACCGGAAGGTCGCTCTGGTGCTCGGCGCGGAGGGACACGGCCTCAAGCCTGCGACGCTGCGGGCGGTCGACGAGCACGTGGTGATCCCCATGGCCGGGGGAGTGGACTCGCTGAACGTGGCCGCAGCCAGCGCGGTCGTGTTCTGGCAGCGTCGGGCGATGCTGGCCACGAGCTGAGGTCGCCACCTCCTCACACGGTCCCCGCCCCCGGGCGCCGGGCGAGGAGGCTCAGAGCGTTCGGCAGCCGCCCGTCCCAGGCCGCGGCCGGGGCCTCCTCGTCGGGCATCCAGAACGGATCGGGGTGCTCGGCCAGGTGCAGCAGCTCGAATCCCGCAGTGAGCACCGTCATCACGAGCTGCGCGAGAGTGCGCTGATGCTCGGTCGCACCGCGGGCCGGGAAGGTGTCGTTGACGTGGTGTGCTGCGAAGTAGCTGCGGTCCGGCCGCACCCGCGCCTCGTCGGCCTCCCAGGACCACAACGGCACCAGAGGATGGGACTCGTAGACGAACAGGTGGCCACCGGGGCGGAGCAGGCGGTGCATCTCAGCTGCCCAGGCCTCGAGATCGGCCATCCAGATCAGCGCGCCCTTGCCGGTGTACACGAGGTCCGCAGAGCTCGCGGGAACGTCGGTGCCGGGCAGCTCGGCGACCATGTATCGGCACGGCACGGCGAGGTCATCGGCGCGGCGCTGGGCAGCCCCGACCGCCGTGGGGCTGTAGTCCAGGCCCAGCGCGGAGCGTGCCCCGAGGCGGATCAGGGCGTGGTCGTCGATCCCGTGTCCGCTCTGCGGATGCACCACCTCCGCGCCGCCGATCAACGGCTCCAGCAGCTCCTCCTCGATCGGCAGCAGCCGCGCCGCGCGCGCCTGCGCGAGATGCTCGTCGTACTCGCGCACATGCTTCGCGGAGGCCTCGTCCCAGGCACGGCGGGTGCTTTCGTAGGTGCTCACCGCCCGAGACTCGCACCGACGGGTCCCGGCGTCCAGGGAGTTTCCGCCGTCTGCTATCTTGCTGGGCAGCGTCGCGTGCCGGTGGCAGACCGTGCCAGGCATGGAGGCGCCGAACCGAAGGAGGCCGACGATGATGACGTCGCACCCTTCGTCCTCGCGTGTCTGAGCGCGAGACGACCAGGCTCATCGCTTGGAGCCAAGAACTGCGCCGCGTGCACACCCGATTGCGCGAGGCCCTCCGCGTCACCCGGGAGGCGCTCGCCTCGGGTGATTCGCCCGGGCATGCCACCCGTGACCTGCTTCTGTACTGTCACGGCTTCTGCACAGCGTTGAACGCCCACCACGCCGGTGAGGACCGAACCCTGTTCCCCGCGATCGAAGCGGCGCATCCGGGCCTCGCGCCGGTGCTACGCGCCCTCGAGCAGGATCACTCCATGCTCGGCCACCTCCTGGCAGGGCTCCAGGACGCCGCTGATCGTGCTGCCACGGCCGACGAGCTCGACGCCCACGTCGAAGGGATCGCCGCGCTCATGGAGAACCACTTCCGGTACGAGGAACGCCAGCTGCTCACCGTCCTGGAGGGCTTGGACCTCGAGGCCGACCCGGGCGAGACGCTGGGGCCGCTGTGAAACCGACGGCCGCTTCCCGGTCAGAGCGTGATCTGCAGCTTCACGTCCGTCGGGCGGCCTTCGAGGAAGCGCTCGAAGGCCTGCACCGAGTCGTCGAAGGCGAAGGTCTCGGACACAAAGCGGCCGAGGTCCACGGCATCGGTGGCGGCGAGGTCGATGGCCTTCTGGTAGACGTTCGCGTAGCGAAACACTAAGAGCGACCTGCCTTCACTATGACCTGCACGGTCTTGGAACTTGTGACAGCTAAATAGCCATTGAAATGCCTTGTGGATAACGTACGTCACACGGAGGCGACCGCGCTTTGGACTCAAGCATATGCCGGGACAGACCGCCAACACAGGTCGACAGGGCAGTGGGAATCGCGCGGCATCGCCTCGAGCTCGCGTGGACGCCGAGCCCTCGGGCCGGGGTCTCCGGACACTCCCTGCGCGCCGGACACGCGATATCGGCCGCCGAATAGGGGATCGACCCGGTGACGGCCTCCCGCACCACCAGGAACCGCCTGCTGGACTTGCTCTCACGGTACGTGCGCCCCGCCCACGCCCTCGAAGACTCCACTGCGGGCAAGATCGGTCTGTAGCCGCACTGCGGCCCGGCTTACCAGAAAGCGTGAGCGGTTCTCGGGATCACGTCACGACTTGACGAGGCGCCGTACTGCGTCCGAAGCCTCCTTCAGCTTCTTCTCGGCCTCGTCTCCGCCTTCGCGAGCGGCATCGAGGACGCAGTGACGGAGGTGATCGTCGAGCAGGCCCAACGCAACATTCTCCAGCGCGCTGTTCAGGGCTGAGATCTGGGTGAGGATGTCGATGCAGTAGACGTCCTCGTCGACCATGCGGGAGATCCCGCGGGCTTGCCCTTCGATGCGCTTGAGACGGTTAAGGTAGCGAGGCTTGTCCTGAATGTAGCCGTGAGGTCCGCTGTGGCAATCCTGGCCTTCAGCGGACTCGGGGACTGTGTTCATGAGTGATTCCATTCGGTGAGGGAGGGTCGTGGCGAGCTCGCACGGCGGCGACGGTCGTCTCCGGACGCAGGTCGAGCCGCCGAAGGAGCTGCGCGTTCAAGGCGACGACCACGGTGGACAGGGACATGAGGATCGCGCCGACGGACATCGGTAGCACGAACCCGATCGGGGCGAGGATCCCGGCTGCGAGCGGCACGGAGATCAGGTTGTAGCCGGCTGCCCACCACAAATTCTGCTTCATCTTCCGATACGCGGCGCGGGAGAGCTCGATCACCGACAGCACTGAGCGGGGATCGGAGCTGGCCAGCACCACGCCGGCGGAGGCGATCGCGACGTCGGTGCCGGCACCGATGGCGATGCCGACATCGGCCTGGGCGAGGCCGGGGGCGTCGTTGACACCGTCGCCGACCATAGCGACCTTCTTGCCCTCCTTCTGGAGTTGGGCGACCTTTGAGGACTTGTCCTCGGGTCGCACCCCGGCGAAGATGCGGTCGATGCCGAGCTCGCGGCCGACGCTGTTCGCCACCGCCTCGGCGTCACCGGTGATCATCACGACCTCGACCCCCAGGCTGTGCAGGGCATCGACGGCCTCGCGAGATTCGGGGCGCACCTCGTCGGAGAGCTTGAGCCCGCCGATGACCTCGCCATCCCGCAGTACGTGGAGGATGATCGCACCCTCCTCGCGCCAGGACGCGGCCTCCTCGATCTCGCCTGCGCCGGTCTCCTCGAGCAGGCGGGGCCCACCCACGCGGATCAGATGGCCATCGACCTGGGCGCTCACGCCCAGAGCCGGGGTGGAACTGATGTCGGTCCCGGAGGGAACCCGCACGCCGTCGGCCTGAGCCTTGCTGACGATGGCGCGCGCCAGTGGGTGCTCGCTCTCTGCCTCGGCCGCAGCCGCCAATGCCAACACCTCCGCGGCCTCCGCGTGGCGAGGAATGACCTCGGCGAGCACTGGCTCACCCTTGGTGAGGGTGCCGGTCTTGTCGAACAGGACCGCGTCCACCGTGCGCATGGCCTCCAGAGCCAGGCGATCCTTCACCAGCACGCCACCTCGGGCAGCGCGCTCCGTGGCGATGGAGACGACCAGAGGGATCGCGAGTCCCAGGGCGTGGGGGCAGGCGATCACCAGCACAGTCACCGTGCGCACCACGGCGGCATCGGGCATCCCGAGCACCGACCAGACGATTGCGGTGATCACCGCAGCGCCGAGAGCGAACCAGAACAGCCAGGCAGCGGCCGTGTCCGCGATCCGCTGGGCACGGGACGTAGAGTTCTGCGCCTCGGTCACCAGGCGCTGAATGCCAGCCAGAGCGGTGTCGTCACCGATCGCGGTGACCTCGATGCGCAGGCTGGAGTCCGTGGCGACCGTGCCCGCCACGACGGAATCTCCGGTGGAACGCCCCACTGGGCGGGACTCGCCGGTGACCATGGACTCGTCCACATCGGCGCGGCCTTCGCGGATCGTGCCGTCGGCCGGGACGCTGGCCCCGGGGCGGACGAGGACGAAGTCACCTCGCCGCAGCTCGGTGGGCGAGATGCTCACGAGCTCGTCCCCTTCGATGCGTTCTGCCATGTCGGGGAGCAATGCGGCCAGGGAGTCGAGCGCGGACGTGGTCTGGGCGAGGGAACGCATCTCGACCCAGTGCCCCAGCAGCATGATCACGATCAGCAGGGCGAGCTCCCACCAGAACTCGAGCTGGTGGTCGAGGATTCCGAGGGTCGCCCCCCAGGAGGCGAAGAACGCCACCGTGATCGCCAGAGCGATCAGCAGCATCATCCCGGGCTGACGAGAGCGGATCTCGGAGACGGCACCGGTGAGGAACGGGCGACCACCCCAGACGTACATGACGGTGCCGAGGACCGGGGCGATCCCTATCGCGCCGGGGACATCGGGAACGTTGTACCCGAGCAGCATCGCGAACATTGGCGAGAACACGACAACTGGGACCGCGATGATCAGGTTGATCCAGAAAAGCCGCCGGAACTGCCCGACGTGGTCTCCATGACCGGAATGGCCACCATGTCCTGAGTGACCCTCGTGGCCTGAGTGGTCCTCGTGAGATGCATGGTCGTTATTCGCGTCGGATGCGTCGTGCTCAGCAATGCCGGTGTGGGCATCATGAGGCGTGGAGGATGGATTAGCGTGCTGCATCCCGGGCTCTCCGTGGTCGTGACGGTGGGGGTGGTTGCCAGCGTTCATGCATACGACCGTATACCCCTAGGGGGTATTTGTCGAGAGGTTGGATTCCGCTGGGAGCATCGGTGCAGTTGAGGTGTGGAGGTGCGGCACGAGAGCCACCACGTCGGGGCCGGCGTCCAAGCCGCTTACTCCAACGAGCTGGCCCGCTCGCCCGTGCGTGAGGACGAGGGGGCTGGTAGAGAAGGCGCGTGTAGTCCCGAATCGGCCTGTATGTCCAGCAGCGATGTACAGGTGCTGGTGGATCTGTGCGCTGTAGAGGGCGCGGGGTCGGTAGGGGCCGGGGCCGTCGGCGAGCCCGAGCGAGGCCAGGGCGCTGCGTGCGGCGTGCGCGCCCTGTGCCTCGGCGTCGCTCCAATGATCGATGCGCCAGGTCGTGCCGTCAGTCTCGTGGACCGCGACGCCTCCTGCGGCGTAGACGTTTTCGTGGTCTCGGCTGCGCAGCCGAGAATTGACAGCGATCGCTCCGCCCCAGGGGGAGGGGGATAGCGTGCGCGTTCCGAGGGCGGTGATGGCCAGGTCTGCGGCGATGTCACGGCCGTCGGTGAACTCGGCGTGCAACTCGCTCTCGACGAGCTCAAGGCGCGTCAGCGCGTGACCGAAATGCGTGTCGACAACGACCCGATGTGCCTAGGAAAGTTGTCCTGCGACCTGGGCGCCGAAGGCGGTGGCCCCAGGGATGGGCGAAGAGGCGGCGAGTGTGACCCTGCATCCAGCGTCGCTGAGGATTCCCGCGGTCTCGGCTCCGATGAACCCTGTCCCGTAGATGAGGACCCTTGGGGAGGGCGTGCGGTCGAGGACGGCGCACACACGGAGCGCATCGTCCAGGGAGTGCAGGTGCGTCACCCGTTCGCTCTCCAGGGCGGCAGGGTCGGTGATACCCGGAGGTAGGTCGCGTGGCGCGCTTCCCGCAGTGACGATCAGCGCGTCATAGTCCACGCGGGCTCCAGAGCGCAGGTGAACGGTCTGCTCTAGGGGGTCCACCGCCTGGACGCGATCCCGGACTGGCGGAGCGGGCAGTGCTGGCAGATAATCCTGATGGGGTTCGAGGAGGCTAGTGGCGACAGCCTTGTTGACCAGGGCGCGGTTATACGGGGTGGTTTCCGTATCGATGATCGCGATTGTCGTGATCCCCTCGTGCTGGGCAAGCTCCCGGACCGCGGCCGCCCCCGCAGCTCCTGCACCGATGACGAGAACGTGTGCCGTGTCGGGCATTGCCGAGCTCCGATCTATATGGGGGAGGGGGCGCGCTGCTTGGCAGTGGCCCCCTCCCGCTGAGCGGTGGTGCTCAGGCGGCGACGTACTTCTGCGGATCGGCGTCGAACAGAGGGACGCACCCGGTGCAGCACAGCCAGTAACGGGTACCTTCGTAGTCGCGGAACAGACCCGCGGACTCGGCGACGCTCTTGACGACGGTCCGGCCCTCCATCACAGGGCAGGTGGCCATGTCGTTCTCCCCGGGGCCCATGAGGTTCGGGCGCCCCTCGGACTCCACAGGAGCGTGGGAGGTATGGCCGCCGCAGCAGCTGGAGTTCTGATCGGTGGTGTCGTTCATGGGTTTCCTTCCATAGGGGTTTCGTGCGGGGATGGTCAGTTCTTCGCGATGGAGGTGAAGCCTCGCAGGCGGAGGCTGTTGCCCACGACGAAGACGCTGGAGAACGCCATCGCGGCACCGGCGAGCATGGGGTTGAGCATGCCGAGCGCAGCGATCGGGATCGCGGCCGTGTTGTAGGCGAAGGCCCAGAACAGGTTGGTCTTGATCGTGCCGAGGGTCTTGCGGGACAGACGGATGGCATCGACCGCGCTGCGGAGGTCGCCACGTACCAGCGTGATGTCACTGGCCTCGATCGCGACATCGGTACCGGTTCCCATCGCCAGTCCCAGATCGGCCTGAGCGAGGGCAGGTGCGTCATTGACGCCGTCGCCGACCATCGCGACGCTGCGGCCCTTGCGCTGGAGGCGGGAGACCACATCGACCTTCTCGGAGGGCAGGACTTCGGCGATGACCTCGTCGATGCCGACCTCGGTGGCGATCTGGCGGGCCACGGCCTCGTTGTCGCCGGTCAGCAGGATCGGGGTCAGCCCCAGCTCCTTCATCGCGGCGACCGCCTCCGCGCTGGTGGGTTTGACCGTGTCGGCGACCACCAGGATCCCGCGGGCGACTCCGTCCCAGCCGATGGCGACGACGGTCTTGCCCTGTCCCTCGGCCTCCGTCTTGGCGGCGGCGACCACGGGGCTCAGGGTCATCTGCGTCTCGGCGAGGAGGCTCTCGCGGCCGACGACGACGGTGCGCCCTTCGACGATGCCGCGCACGCCCTTGCCCTCGATGTTGGTGAAATCCGAGAGTGTCGGGAGTTCGCCGATCTCCTGGGTGGCGCCCTTGGCGATTGCTTGGGCGATCGGGTGCTCGGAGGAGTCCTCGACGGCGCCGGCCAGTCGCAGCAGCTCGGCGCGATTGGTGCCTTCATCGGTGACGACATCGGTGAGAGTCATCTTGCCGGTGGTGACGGTGCCGGTCTTGTCCAGCACCACGGTGTCGACCTTGCGGGTGGACTCGAGCACCTCGGGGCCCTTGATCAGAACACCCATCTGGGCTCCGCGGCCCGTGCCCACCAGTAGTGCGGTCGGGGTCGCGAGTCCCAGGGCGCAAGGGCAGGCGATGACGAGCACGGCGACGGCCGCGGTGAAGGCCGCGGTGACGGGGAACCCGGCGCCGAGCCATGCGCCGAGGGTCAGCGCGGCGACCAGGATCACGATCGGCACGAAGATCCCGGAGATGCGGTCGGCCAGGCGCTGGACCTCGGCCTTCCCGGTCTGGGCGTCCTCGACGAGCTTCGCCATCTGCGCCAGCTGCGTGTCGGAACCGATACGGGTGGCGCGGACCACGAGGCGTCCGCCGGCGTTGACCGTGGCACCGGTGACGGCATCCCCTTCACTCACCTCGACGGGGACCGACTCGCCGGTGAGCATGGAGGCGTCGACCGCGGAGGTGCCGGAGACGACGGTGCCGTCGGTGGCAATCTTCTCGCCAGGGCGGACGATGAAATCGTCACCCTCCACGAGATCGTCGATGGCGATCTTCTGCTCCTGGCCTCCTCGCAGCACGGAGACTTCTTTCGCGCCGAGCTCGAGGAGGGCGCGCAGGGCGGCACCGGCCTGGCGCTTGGACCGCTTCTCGAAGTAGCGGCCGGCCAGGATGAACATTGTGACGCCCGCACCGACCTCGAGGTAGATGTTCGCCACCCCGTCGGAGGGTGCGATCGTCAGCTCGAAGGGGTGGGTCATGCCAGGGGTGCCGGCCGTGCCGAAGAACAGGGCGTACAGGGACCACAGCAGGGCGGCGGAGGTGCCCATCGAGATGAGCGTGTCCATCGTGGCTGCGCCGTGCTTGAGGTTCGTCCAGGCCGCCTTGTGGAAAGGCCAGGCGCCCCACACGATCACCGGGGCCGCGAGCGCGAGCGAGAGCCACTGCCAGTAGGGGAACTGTAGGGCGGGGATCATCGCCATCGCGATGACCGGGACGGTCAGCACGACCGCACCGATCAGCCGGTGGCGCAGGGAGGTCAGCTCCGGGTCGGAGCCCTCCGGATCGTCCCCAGGCGTGTTCGCTGAGTCCTTGCCGGTGGCTGGCTTGGGCAGCGCGGCGGTGTATCCAGTCTTTTCGACTTCACTGACGAGCAGCTGCGGATCGTAGCCCTCTGGGGCCGTCACCTTGGCTTTCTCGGTGGCGTAGTTGACGGTCGCGGTGATGCCGTCAAGCTTGTTGAGTTTTCGCTCGATACGGTTCGCGCAGGACGCGCACGTCATCCCGCCGATTTCCAGCTCAATGCCTGCCTCCGCGATAAGTGGTGTTTCGGGGTTCACTGCAGGTCCTTTCCGGTCTGTCTTGACGGTCGATCTGGCCCCAAGGGGTTAGTGACCATCCGGGTGCGCTCCGGCGCTCTCGTTCTCGGTGCCCTGTTCCGCCTCGACGACGAACTGCGCAGTGTGCACCTCGCCATCGATCTGGAAGTCAAGGTAGAGGTAATAACGGCCGGCCGTGGGGGCCTCCGCCATGAAGGAGATATCCGGGCCGGAGGTCTCCCCGGCAGCAGGGTCCTCGCCCTCGGCGTGGACGTGGAGGTACTCCATGTCGCCCTCGCGCAGAGCAACGAGATGGCCGAAAGCGCCAAGGTAGGGTTCCAAGTTGGTTGCCGGAGCGCCGTCTTGGGTGACGCTCAGCGTGAGGTCGCTGGATGTCCCGGCAGTCAGGTCCCCGTCCAGAGTCACCTCGAACCCGTCGACCTCGTCCTTCGCAGAGAGGGGACGGTCGGTGACCGGCGTGAGTTCGCCAACAACGTCAACGGTCCGCGACAGCGTCAGAGTGTCCTCGCCATCGCCGGTGGGGGCGAAATCGGCATAGATCTTGTACGTACCGGCTTCCTCCCACTGCCAGGGCAGGGACCAGCTCCCGGTGGACGGGTCCAGCTCCGGGTGCACATGGCGGTATTGGGTGCCGTCGGTGCGGACCACGATCAGGTGCATCTCCTTCTCGTGGGCCTCCTGATATTCCGTGACGGGGCTCCCGTCGGGCCCGGTGATCGTGTACGCGAGCTCTCCGACCTGCTCAGCGGACTGCGGAGCGGAGACCTCGGACAGCACGTAGCCCTGAGCGGACATCGAGACTCCCTTCTGCGGTGTGACCACGGGCTGCGTGCCTGTGGCCTCGTGGCCGGACTCATCGTGCGGGGAGTCGGCAGCCTGCGCTGACCATCGTTCGACGACCCGGTCCGGGACGACGGCGCCGGCTGCGACGAAGGCGCCGCCGAAGGTCACTGCGACAGCAGCGCCGTAGGCGATCAGTCGTCCCGCGGCATTCATCGGGCCTTGACCGCCGAGTAGCCGGCCTCCTCGACCGCGGTGAGGACCTGTGCGTCATCGAGGGGCTCCTCGGAGGTGACGACGAGGCGGCCCGTCTGGGCGCTCACCTGGATGTCGCTCACCCCGGAGAGCTCACCGACCTCCTCGCGGACCGACATCTCGCAATGCCCGCAGGTCATTCCGGTCACCTGGTACTCGTTCGTCGTCGTCATGATCGTGCTCCTCTAGTCTGGATACCCCCAAGGGGTATCGGTTCAGGGTTGAGGCTATACCCCCTCCCGGTATCGCGCAAGCAATTCGGTTGCGTGTCGGGGGCGCGTATCCGTGGGATGCAAGGGGCGGCCGACGGCGGATGCAGGGTCTCTCCGAACACGGGCAGCAACCGGCTCTCGCTCCTGCCAAGCAAGAGGTCCCCGACGTCTGCCTCCTTCGACGTCGGGGACCTGAACGATCGGCGTCAGGACGCGTAGTCGATACCGGTCATCATGCCGGTCTCCTGGTGGTATGCGTTGTGGCAGTGCGCTGCCCACCGACCCGGATTGTCCGCATCGAAGTCGAGTTCGACCGATTCCATGGGTGCCAGCAGCACGGTGTCATTCCGGAGTCCCGACGGCAGGGCGAAGGTGTGGCCGTGGATGTGGAGGGGGTGGCTCATCATCGTCTGGTTGGTCGCGCTGATACGGACCCGCTGTCCCTCGCGGATGCTGAGCGGAGTGTTCTGCCCGTAGGGCGCTCCGTTGATGGCCCACTGATAGGGCTGCATTGAGCCTTGGAAGGCGAGCTCGAGCTCGGTGTCGACGGCGCGGTCCTCGAGTCGCGCGGCCTCGGCCGGTTCCAGAGTGGATCCGATGAGGACGTCCTCGTCGAGTTCCCGGACCTGGGCGTCCGGAGCGGGAGTGGAACCGGAGCCGGTCTTCAGCACGGCGAGCCCTTGACCGCCGCTGGACTTCCCGACGGGACGCGCCACCAGAGGGAACATGCCGTCCTTCACCGTGACCACCACGTCGTAGCGCTCGCCCATGCCGAGGTAGAGCCCCTTGGCGGTGACCGGTTCGACGGCGAATCCGTCCGAGTGGGTGACGGAGAGATCGTGGTCTCCGAGTGCGAGGGCGAAGATGGTGTCGGCGGAGGCATTGATCAAGCGGATGCGCACGCGCTGGCCGGGCTTCGCCTCGAATGTCTCCGGCGCTTCGGGAACTCGGCCGTTGATGAGGAAGTGGGGGTAGGTCACGTCACCGGCGTCGCCCCAGGGCTCATCACCCATCGGCATGTCGCCATGGTTAATGACGGCGGATCCGCCGTCGCCCATGGGCATGTCGCCATCGTCCATACCGCCGGCATCCTAGGGACCGGAGCCGGTCAGCGCGGCCAGGACCTCGTCGGGTGTTTGCCCGGTGCCATCGATCCAGTCATCGAGGGTCACGATCCATTCCGCGTCGTAGTCACCGGGTTCGTCGGGATCGTCGATGATCAGCGGGGCGTAGAGCCCGCGGTCGAGCTGCAGGCCGACGTGGGAGTGGAGGAAGTAGGTGCCGGGGTCGGGGGCGACGAACTCGTAGGTGAAGGAGGTATCCGGCTCGACCGGGTCCTGCGTCATCCCCGGCACCCCGTCTGCCGCGTTGTGCAGCCGGATCCCGTGCCAGTGGATCGTGGAGGTCTCGGGCAGGCGGTTCTCGAGCGTGATGCGCAGCAGATCGCCGGCCGTGGCCCGGATCAGCGGCCCGGGGAGGTTCTCGCCGTAGGCCCAGGTTGAGACCGTCTTCCCTCCAAGATCCACGATCGTCGGGGCCGCGGTAAGGGTCTGGGTGACGACGTTCTGACCGGCGTTCGGAGTCAGCACAGGAGGCGGCGAAAAAGTTCCTGCTTCGGTCGGGGCGGTGCGGTTGCCACATGCGGCGAGCGTCAGAGCTGCCGCGCCGAGACCCCCGGTGAACACGGTGCGGCGGGAAATACTCTTCACAGGCGCAGTCCTTCTGAGTTGAGGGGAGGATTTTGCGGTCGAAAGACGTCCATGACCAGTTGTCGCTGCTGCTCGAACTCGTCGACCGAGATCTCACCTCGGGCGAGACGCAGTGAAAGTTCCCCGATGGCCTCGTTCTCATCCCGAGTGCGTCGGGGGCGCCCGGGCAGCACGGTGCGTGCCAGCAGCAGCGCTGGGGCCCAGAGGAGAACGACGAGACCGGCGACCATCGCCCACATCAGCCACGACATCGCATCGGTCGGCATCATCGAGCGGCTCCCTTGGTCGAGTACGTACGCGACACGGTCCCCACCAGGTTCCCCCGGGGCGGTCGAAGTTCTCGTCGAGAGTTCCTCAAGATCTGGTCCAGATAGTCCGCCTGCACCTCCGTAGACGCGCGGTGTCCAGGAACGGAGACCAGACTGGAGCTCATGAGGAGTGAAGCGGATCAAGCAGCGGCGATGGTTCTCGTCGTCGAGGACGAGGTCGCGCTGTCGGACGTTGTCCAGGCGTACCTGGCGAAGGCCGGCTACGCGACTTCGAGCGCGCGAAGCGGTCCAGAGGCGGTGGAGATGGCCCGCACCATGTCGCCGGACGTGATCGTCCTCGATCTCGGCCTGCCTGGTCTCGATGGCTTGGAGGTGATGCGCAGGATCCGCGCCTTCTCGGACTGCTATGTGCTGATCACGACGGCGCGATCCGAGGAGGTGGACCGCCTGGTGGGGCTGTCGGTGGGGGCGGATGACTACCTCACCAAGCCGTTCAGCGTGCGTGAGCTCGTCGCTCGGGTCCAGGCCGTGCTGCGGCGGCCTCGCGTCGAGTCAGGGAATGCTTCAGGCATGGTGCGTACGTTCGGAGAACTCGAGATCGATACGACCGCGCAGGAGGTGCGGTTGGCCGGCCGGCCCGTCCCGCTGACGCCCACCGAGCGCGGCCTGCTGATGACCCTGGCGCACCGGCCGGGCCAAGCCTTCAGCCGCGGCCAGCTGATGGAGGCCGTCTGGGGCGACAGCTGGATCGGAGATGACCATATCGTCGATGTGCACATCGCTAACCTGCGACGAAAGCTTGACGAGACGGCTGAGTCCGCACGGTATGTCACCACGGTTCGCGGTATCGGCTACCGGATGGGGAGGGGGTGAGCTCGTGACTGCACCCAGGTCATCGGCGCGAACAGTTCGCCGCGGCACGAGTCTGGCCTCACGTCTGATGATCGGCCAGCTCATCGTGCTGTTTGCCGGCGCCCTCAGCATCGCGGCACTCACCGTGATGATCGGGCCCGCAGTCTTCCACTATCACCTGCTCCAGACTAATCTTCCCGTGGGCAGCGCGGAACTCATCCATATCGAGCGTGCCTACCGCGACGCGCTCGCACTTGCCCTGGGAGTAGGGCTGGTTGTCTCGCTTCTGGCGGCAGGTCTTGTGACCTGGAGCCTGGCACGACGACTCCGTCAGACGCTCCACGGCCTCGCCTGGGCCGTCGACGAGCTGTCTCGGGGCCACTACTCGACACGTGTCCCCTCCGTCGGGGCCGGGACCGAGCTGGACTCTCTGGCCGCCACGCTCAACGACATGGCTGCACGTCTGGACACCGTCGAAGAACACCGCCGCCAGCTGCTCTCCGACCTCGCCCATGAGCTGCGTACTCCGATCGCCACCCTCTCGGCACATCACGAGGCGATGGCCGATGGTGTCATCGAGCCCGACTCGGCCATGCCCATCCTCGCCAGCCAGACCGTGCGACTGTCGCGGTTGGCTGACGACATCAGTGAGGTGTCCCGGGCTGAGGAGGGGCAGCTCCCGGTGGAGCTGCGCCCCCTCGCTGTCCATGACCTGCTGGCATCGACCCTCCAGGAATGGGAGGAAAGGTTCGAGACGGCCGGGGTGGCGTTACGACGAGAAATGGCCTTGCGTCACTCTCCGACCATTCAAGCGGACCCGGACCGCCTCGCCCAAGTCCTCGGGAACCTGCTAAGCAATGCTCTGCGGCACACCTCACCCGGAGGCATCGTCACGGTCTCGGCAACTACCAACGCCAGCACGGTAGAGATCGCGGTAACCGATGACGGCGAGGGATTCACCGCTGAGGACAGCTCACGCCTGTTCGAACGCTTCTTCCGCGCCGACAGCTCGCGCACCCGTGAGAATTCTGGATCAGGCATCGGACTGACGATCAGTCGAGCCCTTGTCGATGCGCACGGCGGGACCATGGCTGCAGCCAGCGAGGGCCCGGGACGGGGAGCCACCTTCACCATCAGCCTTCCCCGAGCGACTGCTGACCGCTGAGCCCGCCGCACATGGCAGGCTCAGCGATCAGACGATCGTGGTGAAGCTGCCGATCCGCACCTGCAGCAGGGCCATCCACTGCTCCCAAAGGCCGGTGACCAGCAGGAGTCCGATGACGATCAGGACGGAGCCACCGACGACCTGGAGCGTGCGGCGATGCCGGGACAGCGCTCGGGAGATGCCCAGGGCACGCCGAAACATGAGAGCGAAGAGGATGAACGGGATCCCGAGCCCGATCGCATAGCCGAAAGCCAGGAGAGCGCCGCGACTGGCGGACGCCTCCCCGAGGCTGAGCGCCGCGACTGCGGCGAACGTCGGCCCGATACACGGGGTCCACGAGAAACCGAACGTGATCCCGAGCAGCGGGGCGCCGACCAGGCCGGCATCGGGGCGCTTCCGGATCCTCTTCTCACCGGAGAGGCGTGGGAAGATTCCCACGAACACCAGGCCCATGAGGATGACCAACACCCCGGAGATCCGATTGATCGCGCTCGTGTACTGGACCATCAATGACCCGAGGGCACCGACGAACCCGCCGATGACCAGGAACACCGCCGTGAAGCCCGCGACGAACAGCACAGCTCCGGCGACCAGGCGCCACGGCCGCTCTCCCGGATCGCTGGTGCGGCGCACCCCAACAGCCTGTCCGGTGAGTCCCGTGATGTATCCGAGGTAGCCGGGGACCACCGGGAGCACACATGGGGAGAGGAACGCGACCAGACCGGCCACTATCGACAGCAGCAAGGCTACGGCCAGCGGCCCGCTCAGCACGGTGGTGGCAAACTGTTCACCCATCAGGCGGCCTCCTCCAACACGATATCCAGGAGGCTCTCGAGGGTGCTCTGATCGGCCGCGCCCGCGATCCGGGCGGCTACTCGTCCTTCAGCATCCAGGATCAAGGTCGTAGGGACAGCGTTGGGCGAGACGCTGCCGTCCATGGACGCGATCACCGCGCCGTCGGCGTCGGGGATCGAGGGATAGGTGATGCCGAAGCTATCCTCGAACGCGGCGGCCGGCCCGGCCTTGTCGCGCGTGTTCACGCCCACGAATCCCACTCCCAAGGCGCTGTACTCGGAGTGCACCGCCTTCAGCGCCGGTGCTTCGACCCGGCACGGCGGACACGACGCATACCAGACGTTGATCAGCAAGGGCGCACCGCGCAGCGCCGTGGAGTCGAAGTCGGCGCCGTCGTAGGTCGTTCCCTGTATCTCCAGAGGATCGGCGCGACCCTCCGGAGGGATCTCGACGACGACACCATCGCCGGAGACGTACCCGGCGTTCGCCTCGCTCGCCACATCCGAGGAATTGCTGCACGCCGCAAGGACGGGGGCAAGGAGGAGCAGGCTCCCGCCCAGCCGCAGCGTGGTCCGCCGATTTGGACCGGGTCGGGCCCCGCTCCACGCAGCGGGGCCGACCACCGAATGCCAGAAGGCGGACTGGGTGCTTCGCCTGCTCACGTCAGCTGGAGACTGGTCAGACAGGTCAGATCATCCTCCGCCTGAGTCGAGATGGGCGCGGTCCCTGTGTAGTCCTCGAGGGTGCACGTGAGCTCTGCGGTGATCCCGCGCGGCAGCCAGAGACCGAGGAACCCGTTGTCATGCGTGGCGCGAGCGCCCTCCTCAAAGATCTCGCCTGAGCTGCTGTCGACCACGCTCACAGTGATCTCGCGGCTGCGCAGTTCTCCGCGGCACGTGGTCAGGCTGTGGAAGGCGCACTCGTGGGTGGTCTCGACGAACGGGGCCACCGACAAGTAGAACTGGTCCTCGGGAAGGGGCAGCTCGGCCTTTCGCTCAGCATCGTCCTGGAGCTGGAGAGACGTCGCAGTGACGCTGGCAATCAGGTTCTGCGGTCGCTCAGCCACCGGGAGCGCCTCGAGCTGGTCAATGATCTCGTGTGCGTCGGCGTCTTCGAAACCGTGTTCCTGGAGTAGGTCCTCGTCACCCGTGACCGAAGTGGGCTCGGATCCGCGGGTCCCGCAACTGGCGACCACTAGCGGGAACAGGCCGGCACCGAGCAAGAGCGATCGTCGGGGCAGCCGCACGGTGCGACGACGGGGCCCATCTCGGGAGGGGGCGAGCGGGCCGTGAGGGCTCGACGGGGTGGTCATCACGCAGGCTCGATCTCGCTCTCGACGACCCACTTGTGGTTCGTCATCATCATCCCGTCGACCTCGTAATCGACCATGTACACGGTCTCTTCGGTGGCACTGTCGATGGTGGCTTCAGCGCCCTGCATACCCTCCATGTGATCGGCGGTGATGGCCACCTCGGTGCCCTCCGCCAGCGGCGCCTCGCCCGGGTTCTCGAGCTCCTCGTGGACGACCCACTTGTGGTCGGTGACCGGATCACCACCATCGGTCGGCGTGAAGCTGACCGAGTAGGTCGTGGTGTCGAAGGCGCCGGAGATCGTCGCCGTCGCCCCCTCCATGCCCTCCATATGGTCCGCCGTGAGCGTCACCTCCCTGCCGATCGGGAACTCGGGATCCTCCGCAGGCGCCATACCTTCGGGCGCAGGGCCGCCATCCATCGGGTGCTCCATGCCGCCGTGGCCATCACCATCGGACGCCTCCGACGCCTCCGACGTCTGACTAACGTCAGACCCGTTGTCCCCGTTGTCGGAGCATCCGGCAAACACAATTGCACCGGTGAATACGACGGCCGCGAGGCGACCGAAAGAACGACGAGAACCACGAGAACGCATAATCTCTCCTAGTCAGAGGACACTTTTCGCCAGCCTACGACCGTCAGATCAAGGTCTCCTCAAGGTCAGATCTGGACTTCTTCAGCACAGCGCTGACTAGTCAGCACGCACTGCCTCCGAGACGAACGGTCTACTTGCTTCCGTCACTGGTGATGCCCTGGCTATCGTCGTCGGGGCGGGCTGGTATCCGCCGGTCCGTTCGGAGCGAGAAGGAGCACCGCCATGAACCATCACGTCGCCTCAATGCTTCAGACCTACCCGAAGGACCTCGGCAACATCGACCAGCAGAAGCTCACTGAATGCATCGAGGCCTGCTTCGAGTGCGCCCAGACCTGCACAGCCTGCGCGGACGCCTGCTTGGCCGAGGACATGGTGGCGGAGCTGACTCATTGCATCCGCCTGAACCAGGACTGCGCCGACGTCTGCGAGACCACCGGCCGAGTCCTATCCCGTCAAACGGGCAAGGGCGTCGCCTTCAATCGTGCCCTGCTCGAGGCGTGTCAGGCAGCGTGCCAGTCCTGCGCCGAGGAGTGCGAGAAGCACGCCGATATGCACGAGCACTGCAAGGTCTGCGCCGACGCCTGCCGTCGCTGCGAGCAGGCCTGCGCCGAGCTGCTGGCCTCGATCAGTTGACGACGCTGCCTCTGCACGCAGAGGGAGCCCCGACCGGTGGTCGAGGCTCCCTCTGTGTTGGCGTTGTGGCGTGCGGTCAGCGGAAGGTGACGAAGGTCGGCGAACCCCAGATGGTCCGCTCGGTGACGGCACCCGGGGTGCGTCCCGCGTCGATGATCGTGTCGCCGCCCGCGTAGATCCCGAGGTGGCCGGGCCACACCACGAGGTCGCCGGGCTGGGCCTCGGACTTCGAGATCGTGGTGCCGGCCGAAACCTGCTGCGAAGATGTGCGGGGCAGATCGATACCGGCCTGTGCGTACGCGTAGGAGCTCAGGCCGGAGCAGTCGAAGCTAACGCCCGGCTTGGAGGTCCCCCAGGAGTAGGAGGCGCCGATCTGGCTGCGTGCGGCATCGACGATGGCCTGCCCCGAGCTGCTTGTGGACGAAGCGGGGGCGGAAGCAGACGTTCCACCGGTGGAGGCCGAAGCGTCGCTGCCGCTCAGTGCTGCCTGGGTCTTCGGACCCACGACTCCATCGACCTGAAGGTCCTGGCTGCGCTGGAAATCCTTCACAGCACCATGGGTGAGCTTGCCGAACTTACCGTCGACAGACAGCGATGCGCCGTGCTCGTTCAGTGTCGACTGGAGCTGGTCGACGGCAGTTCCCTCGGAACCCCACCGCAGCTTCTCGGACGCCACGGCAGACTTCGCGTGTGCAGGAGCCGGAGCGGCAGCTACAGCCGAAGCGGCAGGCGCGGCAGGCGACGCAGCAGGCGCGGCCTGTGCCGGGCCTGCCAGCAGTGCGGAGCCGATGACGACTGTGCCGAGGACAGCGGCACCGCCGGTGCCCCGCAGAGCGCGGCCAGCGGTCCCGACGGGGGTGACAGCGCGGCCGAAGGCGCGGTGGGTGTTGTTCTGGGCCATGGTTCTACTCCGTAATTTTCCCTCCTCGATACGAGAGGGAGTCGATGACTTCGTCAGCGCCACAGGGACGGCAGAGCGAGCAACGAAACGCTGGCTCAGGTCGTGGGCAGTGGGACCAACGTACGGGCCAACCTGCGCGAACTACGGAAGCATGGGGCGACCTGCTTGAAGCTTTAACCGCGTCTTTACGTGCGCTCCAGGGATACCCCCGGAGGGTAGGCGGGACCTTTACTTGTACCGTCGAAACGATGACGCGCACCATCGAACGCGATCTTAAGATTGTGTTTAGACGGCGCTCCGCCACTCAGTGGACAAGCTCTGCTGACGAGACAGACGCACTGCAGCCCGGCACCCCTCAGAGCGTGCCGGGCCGAGAAAGGAAGGGCGGAGTCAGTGCACCTGGGCGTACGCCTCGCGGATCTCGATCGGAATGCGGCCACGCTCGGAGACCTCGTAGCCGTTCTCGGTGGCCCACAGCCGGATCTTCTTCGCATCGCCGCCCGCGCCAGCTCCAGTGCCACGCTTCGCGCGACCGCCGGTGCGCCGCGCCAGAACGGTCCACTTCTCCAGCTCGGAGCGCAGCTGGCGAGTGTTATCGTCGTTCAGATCGATCTCGTACGAAACGCCATCCAGTCCGAACGTCACCGTGTTCGTAGCATCGGATCCGTCGATATCATCAACGAGGAGTACTTGGGTCTTGCGGGACATTGTGACCTCCATTGATTAGAGTGTTTGCGCGGACAGTCTAGGCACACCTCCCTTGAGGAGTCGTGCATATTGGCGGTCATTGGGCGTTTCGGTAGTCCGCGAACCGTCGGCGAGAGATCGCGAGAATCTCATTCAGATGCGATCCGATCTCGCGACGGCCAGCTGGCTCGGTCACCCCGAGCTCGGCGACCAGTTCCTTTCGGGTGGGGAACTCTCCCTCGCCGTGATGCGCGAAGAACGCCCGTGCCACGCTCGCCATCATCACCGGCTGACGCTTCGGCGCGCGAATACGCGCAGCCTCTCGTTCGGCGTCTCTCCGCGCGCATTCGGCCACGATCGACCGAATACGCTCAGTTCGCTCAGACGCCGCCTCATCCGGTACATCCCTCCAGGCCAGGCGATCCTCACTGAACAAGGACGGATCCTCCAACGGTATCGACCGGAGGCTGCCGAGACCCCGGATCGTGATCAGGACGGACTGCCGCGCGGCATCCTTCCGGGTCGCGTGCATGCGCGTGTTGTGGAAGTCGACGAGTTCGACATCGGAGGGGGTGCGCGCGTACTCGGCCTCGAACAGCTCACGGGAACGCTTCACGAGCTTCGCCCGACGATCGTGAGAACTGTCGCCCGGCACCCCCGCAGTCCCGTTGAGCAGACCCTTCCGTCGATCTTCACGGATCCAGTACCGCGTCTCCGCCTCCAGGATCGTCGGCAGGTTCCTCGAGTAGTTGAATATGGGACTGGTGCCGGGCTCGGACTTCGCCCTCCACCGCGTCTCGAGCATTCTCATGAGCGCGTCACCGAAATAGGAAAACACGAGATCCTTGTCACGGTAGTCGAGATGCGAGATGTGCTGTGCCCGCTTCAGGACCCGCGCGATCGCCGCTTCATGAGCGAACAGGAATTCGTCCAGCAATGCCCGCTTCTCGACCCGGGTACGGGCATGGAGGATCTGGCACATCTCAGCCTTCCACGGCGTCTCGAGCGTGTCCCGATCACACTCACAGCGGCGATCGTGCTCGGCTCGACGACGAAGCCTCGCAGCGGAATCCAGCAGCAGGGCAGTCATCGTGTGTCCTCCCGGGGGAGAGGGGCGGCGGCGAATGGGAACCCCGGCCACACGGTCAGATCCTGGGCCTGCTGGATCAGTCCGTGGGAGATGAACGCGTCCAGCACCGCCAGGAGGCGCCGGCCGCGGGCCTGCTCGTCGAGGATGTAGGCGAGGGTGACGTGTCCGGTCGCGGTGCGGGACTCGGTGGCCCCGAGGATGTGCAGCACCTGGGCGATGACGCGGCGGGCGCGGGCCGCGCCGATTCCTGGGCCGGCGGTGATGATCTGCTCCAGGCGAAGGCGCAGCAGCGGCTTCTCGCCCGACGTCGCGGCGGCGATGATCGCCTCCCACGGGCTGACGGTGCCGTCGGTGATCAGCTGCAGGAGTTCACCGCGTGCCGCGTTGGCGACGCGCCGCTGGCTGATAAGCAGGGTCATGTCGATCTCGTCGGTGGGGTGCTCAGACATCACTGGCCTCCTAGACGTCGCGGACCGCGGTGGATTCCAGAGACGGGGCCACGGTCAATGCCCGGATGGCGCGAGTGGTGGATACCCGGTCGGAAGGGTGGAGGTCGTTGTAGCGGGAGATGATCTCCTCGAGATGTGCTCCGGTGCCGAGCGAGCGGGCGACGCGCCGAACTCGGGGGCCGACCTGCGGGTCGCCAATGGCGACGCGCACCTGGTCGCTGAGGTCCCGTCGGATCTGAGTGGTGAGATAGCGGATCGGGTCGACGTTCCGGGTGGTGGCCGGGTCCAGGCAGCGGTCCAGGGAGCGCAGGACGCGACTGTCCGGGCCGGCCGAGCCGTAGAGCACGTGGGTGACGACGAGGTTGAGCTGCTGATCATCTAGCAGCCGCACCGCGGTCTCGTGATCCTCGATGCCGGTGATCTCCCGGCAGATCGATGCCGCGATCTGATGGACGCATTCGTGGGCGAACTGCTCCAGGTGCGCCAGCATCGTCCACCGCGCGAGCTCACCGCGCTCAGTGAATTCATCGAGCTGGCGCGTCGCCTCATACGCGCGCAGCACGGGTGCCCGGTGCGTCGGCCACATCGAGCCCGTGGGCCGGCCGAGGTCGGTGTGTCCTTCGGTGAGGTCGGTGGTGCCGTTCAGGTGGGTGCCGGCGGCATCCACCCTCCATCCTGCCGAGACAGGTCGTTCCGTGGCGGGGTCGGCGGCTTGCAGGACCCCGTCCCGCCAGGCGATGGTGGCAGGCAGGGATCCGGTCTGGGTGGCTTTGTGGCCTCCGACGCCGCGGGCCGGTCGGATCCACATGGTCGGCGGTAAGGCGTGCAGCCGCACGGGACGACGCGGCCGCGCATGCTCGGTTGCGCAGCGCGCCCAGATCATCTGGTCCAGCAGCGTGCACAGCTGCTCGGAGGTGGCCCGGTTCATCGGTGGAGCCACCGCTTCCACCACGGCCGTCCTGAGCGCACCGTTCCTGGGTCCCGTAGGTCGAACTCCGGGTCGCCGGTGACGGAGAGGAGGACGTCCATGACGACGCCGTACAGGGTCGGGACCGCGTAGGGGATGCGCCGGGCGACGAGGTCGTCGTAGATCCGGTCGTCGTAGTGGATCGCTCCCTTCCACGTCGAGTCTCTGCGCAGAAGCTGCGGCAGCTTGCCGTAGTCGGTGATCGACGGCCGGACCTTGTTGGCCAGTGACATCATCCGCGCACCGTCGGCGCCGTGCTGACGCAACGACTCCATTGCCACCAGCAGGTTCTCGACCCCCGGGGTGGTGAGCTCGCAGATCCCGACCCCGTAGCCACCGCGGGCGAGCAGCGGCGCGATGAGCCGGTCGATCACGCCGGTCGTGTCCAGCCCTTCGGTGATCTGGGTGTCGATGATGACCAGGTCGAAGCGGTCGCGCGCGATTTGGAGGACCTCGGTGTAGTGCTCGGCCGTCACCGTAGCGATCTCGGCAGAGATATCGCCGCTGCCCTTCACCGGACGGGGTGCTTGGACGAACGAGAAGGCGAGATGGTCGCCCTTGCCGTTGCGTGCCTGGTTCAGCTGGTCGGGGGAGAGGATCGCCGAGGCGGGGTCACCGATCATGACGGCGTCGTAGATCGAAGGGAGGTCGGTGGGCCGCACCCGCAGATACAGGCCGAGATCGCCCTGGGCCCGGTTCGCATCGATCAGGCACACCGACTTGCCCCCGACCTCTGCGGCCGCCTGCGCGAGTGCGAGCGCAAGGGCGGACTTGCCCTCCCCGCCCTTACCGGAGAAGCACGTGATCACCTCGGCCGGGGCAGTGCTGCGCCGGGTGCGCCTGGAGGCACTGGCCCGGGTGACGTCATCCAGTGCGGTATCGGTATCGACGTCGTCCTCGACATCCGTTTCCTCGAGGGTGTCCGTGAGGTCGTCGAAGAGTTCCGCATCCAGGGGATCGAGACGCGGATCCGGGTCGGTCACCGGCGCCGAGTCCATGCCGGTCGCGAAGGCCGGCAGGGCGATCCGGCGCCTACCAGGAAAGATCGGCGAGCTCTCGTCCGGCTCCATCTCGGTGCGGTGGCTGCGCGTGATGGGCCCGGAAGTGGGGGAGTGGAACCCGTCGAGTTCCTCCTCGTCCGCCGCAGGAACTTCCGGTCGCTGTTCCATCGCCTCTGGGGCATCGCCGTCGTCCTCGAGCCAATCCGACAGTGCCGACTGTGCCGCGGCGGGCTCGGTGTACGGAGCAGGCTCGGCGGGAATCGGTACGGGGGGCGCGTCATCGTCGCTGAGCCAATCCTCGACGGGATCGACAGACGCCGAATCGGGTGAGTCGGGCTCGGTCGCGGACGAGGCGTTGTCGAGGCTCTGCGTCCGAGGAGTGGGCGCGTCGGGCAGAGGCTGGAGGATCGTGCCGTCGGCCTCGACGCGGATGCTCTGCAGCTCCGGGTCGAGATCCTGGAACCCGAGCGCTCCGAGGTAGTCGCCGAGGCTCGAGGCCAGCGGGATCGAGCTACGCGTCTCACCCAGGATCGGCTCAGCCCCACGCACGATCATCACCGGAGCGGTCTCGGGCAGGCGCGAGATCAACTGCTCGAGCCCGATCTGCTTGTGATCCTCGACCAGCACCGGCAGCGCCGAAGTGGCCGCCGCCTCACGGATGCGCCGAGAGGCCTCGGGGAATCCATCGCCCGAGACGACCTCGAATCCGAAGCTCTCCAGCGCTTCTCGCACGTGGGGCAGTCCGATGACTGCGAGTGAGTTGCTCATACTGGTTATATGCCACGGTGCACCGAATCAAGTGCACGAGACTTCGTTCCTGCAGGCAGACATGGAACGATGACCTGATGCAGTTCGAGCGGACGACGGGCGGAATTATGGAGATCACACGCGAGGAAGCAACCTCGCGCCGGCGCACATTCGCCCAGTGGGCCGCCGCCGCGCACGACCCCCTCGTGCCCATGACGACCCGCGTCGACATCGACCGCCGCTTCCGCGAATGGACCCGCCGCACGCCCGCCTTCACCATCGCCTGGGCCACCGGCGTGACCGCCACGATCCTGGACACCCTGCCGCCCTCGGACCCCTGGCGGACCCCCCACCCGGGCTTCGGCACCTTCCGCGACGGCAGCGACGTCACCTTCGTACCCGAGGACGAGGAAGAGTGGGATCGCGAACGCCTGCTGCTGGACATCAACCTGATCGCCATCGCTGACCCGATGCCGCCTGGCGCGGCCCGCGTCATGGCTGCGTGCGCCGCCAGCAGCGAAGACGGCCAGTTCACCCTCACCGAGCTCCGCAAAGCGACCGAGAGCCGCCGCGACGCCGTCACCGCTGACGTCGCCCAGTCGATCGTCCTCTGGTCGCTATGGCGCCGACGCAACTACTGCGGCAACGACGACGAGTTCCCCTTGTCGATGATGTACGGCTGGCTCTCCTACGCCTCCGCCGTCGAAGACGGACGCCCCGTGCCCCACGAGATCATCGACCCCGACATCTTCACCGCAGCACTCACCGACGAGGACTACCGCGCCACCGCTGCCACCGAGGATCAGCGCGAGATCTGACCGCCCACGCCGAACGGACGGCAATCCTCGGCCCCGGAATCGACCGAGCCGTTCTGGTCGGTGTGCTCGCCAGTGTCCTCGACTTCCGGTGGGCCTTCCTCATCATGACGGGACTCCCGCTGCTCGCGAGTGGCACCTTGTTCCGTCCCCCAGGGCCACGGCGCCTCCTGACAGTTCACGAGGACACCAAAGGGCGGGGATCGAGGACAATCTAGTCACTGGGACGGCGCCCGACGCTCTGTTGGGGCGTCCGCCGACCCCCGCAATCAACGACCAGATCTTCACGCCCCCGACGACGATTCTGAGGTGCAAGCTGGACCTATGCGAATATTTGCCGTCCCCACCCGTCAGATCACTGTGCATGCCAGCCATGGGGTTGTGATGGACTTCCTCCCGCGAATGGCGCGCACTGACGGCATCCGGGTCAACATCGCCCGCATCGAAGCAGGCGGAACCATCGGTGAACACCGGGCACCGGTGCGGCAGATCTTCGCAATCGTCGACGGACGCGGCGAGGTAGCGGCTGGCGGGGGTTCGCGGCGGCAGATCGAAGCGGGCCAAGCTGCAGTGTGGGAACCGGGGGAGATGCACCAGTCGTGGGCGACCGTGGACATGCTTGTCGCCATCGTCGAGACGCAAGGTGAGATCGAGCTCGGTGAGCAATTCGTGGAGATCCATGACTAGCGCGTCGGGGGTCATGCCTTCGCAACGGCACGAGGTCATGGTGGACGCCCGGTGTAGCCGGGGCCCTCGGGGCTGCGTTCGAGAACCGATAGAGATTTCCCCTATAAGGTCATACTGGGGAACATGGGATATGTACGCAAACCCGGCCTGACCTGCACGCTATGCGTTGGCACCACGGTGGCACTGCGATCTCTGTCCGGAGCTCGAAAGCAGGCCTCACCTGCGCAAACGGATGAAACGTGCACGGCCGCAGATGTTGGCGCTCCGTTGGTGAACCCGGAATGACCTGCACGGATGGCGACCCCGGACGTCTGGAGCCGTTTTGAGGGACCGATAGACATTTCCCTTATAAGGTCATACCGGGGAACGTGGGATATGTACGCAAACACGACCTGGCCTGCACGTTATACGTTGGCACCATGGCGGCGCTGCCCTCGCCGGACGAGTGGCGCAAACGACTCCCGACCTGCACGAACAGACGAATCTCGTGGGGAACGCGGCTGTTGGCGCACCGTTGGCAAACCTGGGGTGACCTGGGTAAACGATCAACGCCCCTGAAGTGGTCCAGGACACCGAATGGGCTGGGGTCCCGCCTGTCGAGGCGTGCATGGTGGCGCAGCGCCAACGAACGCCGCAACAAAACTCCAGGTCAGACTGGGTTTGCCAACACCGCCAACGGAGCGCCAACGTCTGAAGGTCGGTGTTCGTGCAGGTCAGACCCCGTTTGACACCAAATCCCACATTGCGCGCCGGAAACTGCATACGTATAGGGGATCTGGTTTCATATCTCCTCTTACTACTACTACCTACTTCTCTATAAAGGTTATAGTGGGAGATGTGGGATATGGGGGTAAACGCAGACTGACCTGCACGTTTGATGGGTGGAGCGCGTTGGCGTTGGGGTGGAGAAAATCGCCGAATGCGTATGTGACCTGGGCGAACGCTCCGTTGGCGCATGTTGGCGCTAGTCGATCTGTGGGCGAGTGTCCTGCGAGAGTTCGGCTCCGCCCACTGCGGCCATCATGAACACCCCGGATCCGCGCGCTCAGGCCCAGCACCCCGCCGATCAGGACGCCCACGCCCACCCCGCAGTCCCGAACCCGGCCGCCGACGAGAGCGACGACGCCGCGTTCGACGAGGACGACGGACTGTCGGTCGCCGACATCGAAACCGCGATCTCGGCCATGCGGGAAGAACCCTTCCCCGCCTCGCACTACGCCGGCTCCATCGGCGACGTGTCCGTCACGAAGCTGCGCTCCTCGATCGTTGCTCCGCTCGTTGCCCAAGCCCGCGGCTACCGCACGATCTCTGGCACCGACGACGCGAAGGATTCCCTGCGCCGCTTCGGGTTCGACGGACGCCGGAACCCCGGCCGGCACCTGCTGAGTCTTGCCCGGCAAGGCGCGTGGATGGAGATCCCCTACTTCAAAATGGATTCCATCGCCCGGGGCGAACCGATCCTCGGCACGCTGCAGCTGCGCCCGGAGAACGACCCACCTGCGGGGTCCAGCTGGGCGAAGTACATGTTCCTCGCTGGTTCCGGCACCGCGATCGACGCCCATCCCGCCACACCGCCGGCATGGTTCGCCGACCCCACGGTCCCGATCCTGTTCACCGAAGGCGTCGTGAAGGCCGACTCGGTCCTGACCGCCGTCCTGCGCGACAGCGGCGTCACCAGCGAGACGTTGCGCACCGCCGTCGGCGCCACCGACCCCCTCAAGCAGCTGCAGAAACTGCTCACGGCCATCCCGGCAGCGAAGCGGATCCTGGTCCTCGCGATCCCCGGGGTGCAGTCCTGGCGGCGCAACGACGAGTGGAACACCGTGAGCATGCGCGACCGGGACGCGATCATCTGCTTCGACGGCGACATCGCCCGCAACGCCGCCGTCTGGGACGCCGCCTACGGCCTGATGGACTTCCTCGCCAAACGCAACGTCGCCTCCACCGGACTGATCGACCTGTCTCCGCGCGGTGACGAGACCGTGGACCCCAAGCGCGGCATCGACGACTTCCTGGCCTACTCCGGCCGCTGGAGCGACGCCCTGGACCTGCAGATCACCGACCTGCCCGAGCGGCCCGTGGACGACACCGGCGAGAAGGGCCAGACCCGCGTCTCCCAGGACGGGTTCGCGATCGAGGTGTGCAACGTCCGCCCCGACCCCGCCGGCGGCCCCGAGCTGAAGAACTGGCAGAAGATCGACGACCTCGGCGGACGCCTGGTCAGCTTCGAAGAGTTCCGCCTACCCACCGCGGACGAGCTCGACGGCGGACGGATCATCCCCGGCGCCGTCTCCCGCACCGAACGCCAAGTGGTCGTCGCGGTCCAGTGGCGCACGGCCGACGGCCTGGTCGATACCGCCACGATCCGCGGCCCCAAGGCGATGCTGGATGAGGACCCCGCGAAGTGGGAGACCCGCTACGGCGCCGACATCCCCACGAAGGTCTCCGCCCTGCCGTCCTGGCCGCCCCGCTCCGGAATCAACTTCACCCGCGCCATCAAGGACTACCGCGCCTCGGAGACCACTGACGACGTGCTCTGGGGCTGTCAAGGCTGGGTCCCCACAAAGGACGGCATCCCCTCGTTCATTGCCGGACGCCAGGTGATCGGACCGGCCGGAGCGAGCGACGAGCGCGCCCAGGCCGGCCTGACCGCCGACGAGTTCGCCACCATCGACGACTTCGGCGTGATCGACGAGGAGATGAGCCCGGATCAGCAGCGCGACCTGCTGCGCCGCATCATCGACGCGTACACGTCCCCGGACACGTTCGTCGATGCGCGCTTCGGGATGGTCGCCCTACTCGCCGGGATCCGACCCATCGTCCCGATCACGCCGCACAGCGTCCTGTACATCGTCGGCGGACGCCGCTCGGGCAAGTCCTGGCTCGCCTCGATGATCCAGGGCTTCTGGGCCTCCCGCGGCGGGGCCTGGAGCGCCGAACGACTGCCCGGCTCAGCCATGGACACCAGGGCGTGGATGGAGAACTCGGTCTCGAAGTCAATGATGTGGGTGATCGATGACTTCGCCCCCAACTCTGATCAGCGCCAGTGGGAGAAGCAGACCAGTGACCTCGAGGCCATGGTCCGCTCCGCGTTCAACGGCGCCGGCAAGGGCCGCATGACCTCGGATATGAAGACTCGCGTGCAGAACCCGCCGCGCGCGTTCGTGGTCGTCACCGCCGAGAACGAGCTGCAGATCGACTCGGTCCGCGATCGGATGCTGACGCTGTACTCCGACGGCGGGGGAGGGTTCATCAACTCCGCCACCGCCGATCCGCTCGCGACGCTGAACGACATGCTCGCAAGTGGCGACCAGGCCCGCCTGTCCGCGCAGATGCTGCGCTGGATGGGCAGCTGGTCCGCCCGGACCGGATACCCCGCGGTCCGGACCACGTTCGTGCTCGAACGGGACGACTCAGCCCGCGACGCCAAGCGCCACGTGGAGGCGGCGCTCGGCAGCAAGGTCAACGCCACCCGCCACTCACAGATCATGAGCGAGTACCTCCTCAGCGTCGCCCTGCTCGAGCAGTACGCGATCGGTCTCGACATGGACGAGGCGTTCCTCGCGCGCATCGAGGCGATGCGGGAGGACCTCGCGGAGCTGACCGTGGACCTCTCCCGCACCCAGCAGCAGCGCACAGCCGGCCACGCCCTGGTCGACTCGCTGAGATACCTGCTGGAGAGCCAGAAGGGGTACGTGGAGTCCGTGGTGCCCAAGGATGTCGGGGCGCCGCCGACGAATGACACGAGCCTGAACCTGCGCCTGGGATGGCCGGCAGGCCGGGACCCGCGCGGCGAGCTCCTGGGACGCTATGTCGCTGATGCTCGCGGCTCTGGTCGCGATGTCATCGTGTTCAACCGCGACGCGTTCCAGGTCGCTCGCCAGCAGGCCCGGCACCTGATCCCGGCCGGGCAGACTGCCCGCACGAGCTGGCAGGCCGTCTGGCACGAGGGGCTGGTTGCGGAGGGGATCTGGGAGCCGCGGGTGCGTGACGGGCTACGGACCGGAGACGTCGAGACTCGCACTGGTGGGGCTCGGGTACGTGGCGTCCCGATCGAGCTGAGCACGCTGTTCGATGACGTGTGACGGAATCACAGAGGTCGTCATTGAACACTGATGTCGTCACTGAGGCATCACTGAGCCGGCAGTGACGCGACGACGAGGTGTCCTGCCAGGGGACGGGTTCGCCCACTGTCACCTGGTCCACGATCCTCACGAAGGGAGCAGGCATGGTCTCGACACTGACCCGGCAGGGCCTGCACCTCGACGCGGCTGATCTGGCCCAGGTGCGGCGCACGGCGCTGTCTGCGTCGACGGCCAAGGCGCTGTCGCACAACTGTGCGGCGGGATACGCGTTCGGCAAGCTTCTCGGTGAGCAGGCACCGGACCCGTTCGCTGCGACGACGCAGGGCACGGCAGTCCACTCCGTGCTCGAGGAGCTGTACAAGCTGCCGGGCGGCAAACGGACTAGGCGGCGGGCAGCGAACATCCTGCTGTCGATGGTCGCGCAGTGGCGCCATGGTGACTTCCCGCAGCTGAACGATCCGGTGACCCGGCAGTTGTTCATCGCCGACGTGATCGGCAAGTACCAGGGGATCTTCGACATCGAGGACCCGCGCGAGGTGGACGTGGTGGCGACCGAATGGCCGCTGCGGGGGATCGAGCTCGGGGGAGTGCCGTTCATCGGCTTCGTCGACCTCACCCTGCGCGTCACTGCACGCGGACGGACCGGACTGCGCCCGGTGGACTTTAAGACCAGCAACAAGATCCCTGACAAGCGGAAGCTCGAGCTGTACGGCGATGACCACGGCGACCAGATCCGTCTCTACGCCGCCGGGCTGCGGAAGGTCCAGGACGAGCCGGTGATCGAAGGGCGCGTGAACTACACCCGCCACGGTAAGTCCCGGGTCGTTGCCGTCTCTGAGAAGCGGGTCGCCCAGACCGTCGGGGAGTTCGCCCGCGCCTGGGATATCCACAACGAGATGGTGCAGGAGGCGATGTTCCCGACCCAGACCGGGCCCCTGTGCGGGTGGTGCCCCCTGGTGAACCTGTGCCCGGCCGCGCAGGCCTCGAAGTTCAACACTGATCGGACCGACTCCCAGACCGCTCTCTGCCAGACGGATCTGATCGACATCGAGGCTGCGGTCCCGTCCCGCGAGGACCAGGCTTCGCCCACTGCCGTGGTGTCCCCGGCAGAGCCGGGAGAGACGACGGAGACTTCGATGGAGGGACTGATCATGGCCGAGCACGCACTTGCCGAGGACAAGCCGTGGGAGGAGGTCGTGCGGGGCAAGCTCAACGGGGCCAGCTACGCGGCGACCGGCTACTTCGGCATCTCCAGCCTGGCCTACGAACTGCTGGGCACGCACGGCGTCCCGATCCAGCGCATCGCCGTGGACGCCATGACGAACGTGCTCGCCTCGATCGTCACCGATGTGCAGGAGGGCCTGTCGGGGTCGACCTCGTTCCAGGAGGGCACCAACACTCGCATCCGGGGCGTGCTGCGCACCGTGCTCGTCTCCGTGCCCCCGCCGTTCGGGGAGGACGCCGAGACGTGGGCGACGTGGATCAAAATGGTCACCGGTCACACCCGCTCGATCGCCGCGGCCGCGGTACGCCTGGCCGGGACCGACGAGATCACCGCCGACATCGACACCCTCGCGAGCATCGCCCCGATGCGGAAGGAGGCCTGACCCATGACCGCGACGACCGATCACGTCCAGATCATCATGGCCGCCCACGACCGGGTGGCGAAGCTCGAGGTCACCGACGACGGGCTCGTGAAGGTCCCCGGTATCGAGCGGGCCGTGCCCCGCCAGGTGGCGGTGTCCAAGGCGATCCGAGAGCTCGTCGCCGAACTGTCCGAAGGCTCCACGTCCTGGAAGCTGATCGACCGGCTCACCGGCGGCGCCGACGGGTTGGAGCTGAAGCGCTTCGTCGGCACGATCGTGAAGGTGACACGGGAGAAGTCCTCCACTCGCGGGAAGCTGCTGCTGTACACGGGCACGAAGAAGGAGATCGACGGTGTAGAGCCGGGCTACGAGATCGCCCGCACCGAGCGGACCGATGACCCCGAGGGGCTGATGCTCGCCTCCGAGGCGAAGGCCCTGATCGGCCACCGCGTCCTGCTGTGGGTGATCCTCGAGCCCTGGGCCAACAACCCGGACAAGAAGACCCGCGTGGTCCTGCACCTCATGGACCTCGGCGAAGACTCCCACTTCGACGCCGACAGCCAGTCCATCGCCGCCTGACCAGACCACCCTCGACGAAAAAAAGGGGGGTCATCGGGGCCGCATCCATCCCATCACCGGGGGTGGGTGTGGTCCCTTCCCCTGCTCCGCCAGGGGTAGTGAGTGGGCGGGCATGGGGTGGTCGTGGCGACGAGTAGGAAATTCTCCGCCCACTACCGATCCCGATACCGACCCCGTGCACCTGTGAGGAGCATTCATGAGCGAGCAGACCGTCCTCGACCCACCCGTCCAGGCAGATCCGCCCGAGGCACCTGACGACGCACCTGTAGTGCCGAAGCCCCGCAAGCGCCGGGCCCCCTCGGCGAAGAGTGCGGGCAAGCGGGGGCGTCCCTCGACCCGGACCGTGAAAGCCTCGCTACGACGCATCGCCGTGAAGGCCGAAGAGATCGCGGAGACGGACGATGACACCCGCCTCCTCGCCGCCGAACTCACCGGTGCCCCCTCGCCAGGCATCGCGGATCTGACGACCACGATTATGGCCGCGAAGACCTCCCCGCTCGAGGCAGCGGTCGCGGACCTCACGATCATCCAGGCCGGGTCCGTCCCCGAGGCCGTCGTGCACCTGGTGGGCATGTCCCAGCCGGAGCTGCAGGCACTGACCCAGCTCGTCGATGCGTTCTCTGACCAGGCGCTGCCGGGGGAGCTCCCCGCGAAGTCGACCGACGCGGCGCTAGTGCTCGTGGACCCGGTACGGGCAGCCCAGATTGACGACAGCGCCCTCCAGCGACTCCTCGCCCTGCTGGCCACGTGAGACCGCCGGCCAGGACCACACGCACGCTGAGCTGACAGGGAGAGGGATTCGGATGCCGACCAGGAGACGCCATCAGGTCGATGACCTGTTCGACACCGCCGAGGCCGTGCCGGACCTCTCCGCGCGAGCTCGGGGCATGCGCCGCTACCGCGCTGCACGCCGTGCCGTGTTCGCCAGCGTGATCCTGGCCCCGCTGAACGTGCTCGGCCTGATCCTCATGTTCAGCATCGTCCTGAACGGGGTCGAGACCACCGGGCCCGGGACCGCACAGGTCGAGGCGACCCAGACCGGCCGTACCCAGGCAGAACGCTCCCTGGAGCAGTGGCTCGCGGCCGACGAGTCCGTGTTCGCCGGCGCCGAGATCACCTCTTGGGACGGGACCAGCCACGTCGAGGCGGTCGAGGCGACTGCGCAGGACATCGGCTACCAGCTGATGACCCACGATTTCACCCTCCGCACCGCTGACGGGGTCTACTACCGGGCCGCAGTCCGCACTGCCTACTCACCATCGAAGGGAGTCAAGGTGCTGTCCACACCGACGGTGACGCCGCTGCCACCGAGCGCCGTCGCCGACTGGGAACCGACCGAACCCACCGAAGGATGGGAGACCACCGGCGACTCCGCGTCGACGACCGACGCGATCACCTCATGGGCACAGGCACTGGCCACCTCACCGAACGAACTCAAGCTCGCCACCCGCGACGAGGACCCCGCCCACGTGTACTCCACCCTCACCGGAGTGGACGTCACCTCGGTGTCGATCATCCAAGCCGTCTCACCCGTCAGCGATGACGGGGAGATGGACTCTTCTACTGTCGTCGCGACAGTCTCGGTTGAGCTCACCGATGCGGACGCCGAGGAGAGCACCGGGGAGGCCTCGACGACGGTGCAGTACGACGTGCTCGTGCGCGGCGCCGACACGGCCGCACCGTACGTGACCGCCTGGGGCGCGACCGGATCCGGGACCGGGCTGAGCGACTACGAGAATGCCGCCTCGCTGGACGGCGACGTCGACGACCCGACAACGGACACGTCGGCTGCTTCCGATGGTGGGGGAGAGACCGCCGAGCCGGCACCGACCACGGAAGGGCAGGAATGACATGGCGACCGCAACGATGAGAGACGTCCGCCTGGAGGACCACAAGGTCCCGAAGATGCCGACGGCTACGAGGGTCCGCTACGGCGACGGTCGCGTGCTCCCCGTCGGCGGCGGACTGTGGCTGTACCGGAAAGCACCCCTGGCACCCGTCAAGGACGCGAAGACCCATGCCAAAGCTCTTGAGGTCGGCGACCCGATTGCTGCCGCGATCGAAGAGCTCGCCGCCGAAACTCCGTATACGACCGCGCGCCGCTCGATGGCCCGCGCCCGCTACCGTCCCTTCCACCTCCTGCTGGTGAACCTGCCGCGCCGGTACTCGCCCCCGGAGGGCTCACGCCACGGCGAGACGCTGCAGCAGTGGTTCGGGGATGAGCGCACCCAGGACCGACTGCTGCTGATGGGCACCCGGCTGAACGACATTGTCGGCGGGGCTGATCGGAGCATCGGCGATGTCATCGACTCGGTCGCGACCTCGATGACGACCTATGAGGTGCCGATGGTCGACTACCAGCAGGACCTCGAGGACGTCGGCGACATGATGACCCGCTCCGGGTTCACCATTCCGACCCCGAAGGACTTCCACCTCGCCGAATCCTGGTGGGCAGCGGGCGGATCCACCGGCGCCTCGCTCCTACCCCACGCCGATCACCTGCACGTCTTCCGCACCGTCGCCGGGTCGCAGACAGCCGCCCGGCACGACGTCGACTCCTGCGCGTCCTGGCCCACAGGGATCGAAGGCCACCACGTGCTCCGCATGGGATCGGTCTACGGACTGGATCTGCCCTTCCAGGGTGCCGCGAACTCGCTGAGCACCTGGGCCTCGACCCTCCTGGACCGCGGCGCGGTGATGGTGTCGATCCGGGGATTGATCGAGCCGAGCCCGATCACGCGGAAGGAGCTGCGCCGACAGCGGGACCGTTACCTGCGCGACATCCGCAACGCGAAGGCCCAGGGCAAGCTCGATGACCAGCAGCAGGAGGAGATGGTCCAGACCCTTGAGCAGGTCGAAGGCGCTTACTCCACCGGGAAGGCATTCCCGACTCTTGTAGAGACGAGTGTGGTCGCGGCGTTCACCGGGCAGGGCAAGAAGCGCCTGGACACTCTCGGCAACGGCACCGCGTTCGAGGTCGCCCCGATGGACAACCGCCAGCCGCTCGCTCTCGCGGAGTCCTGGATTGGTTCCCCAGTGCGCGCGAACCCGAACCTGATGGATCTGCCGTCCTCGAGCGTGGCCTACTCGGGCATCGCCTCACTCGGGACGGTCGGCGACGCGCATGGCGCAAACGTGGGGTTCACGATCCGTGACCGACAGGAAGCGCTCATGAGCGCCACGGCCTCCTCGGACACTGACGTCTACCCAATATTCGGGTGTGTGGGCAGTAGCGGAGCGGGAAAATCGCAGTTCATGGCCTACTCCGCGTACCAGTACGCGCTCGAGGGCCGTCCCGTCATCGTCATCGACCCCAAGAAGAACAGCGACTTCTCGGAATCGTTCGGGGATCACGGGACCACGTTCTCACTCGACTCCTTCGCCGGAGGCTCCGGGGGCTTGGGCGGTGCCGGCGGTACGGGAGTGTTCGACCCGCTGCGATTCTCGAAGACCCCCGGCGACGGGATCAACACCGCCGTCTCGATGCTGCACGCGGTCAACGTCTGGCCGCACTCCACGCAGAACTTCGAAGCGGACCTGCAGGAGGCGCTGAAGTACGGAGTCACCCGCGGCGCGAAGGCCATCGGCACGACACTCGAGATCGCGAAGGCGGACGGGAAGGCGACTCCGGAGCTTGTCGATCCGATCCTTCGCCAGTCGAAGAACGACCCTCTGTTCGGTGCCATGGTCGGTCTGCAGGACGATGGGGAGGTCCTCAGCGCCGCCGAAGGCATCACCTACATCAAGGTCGGCAACGCCAACCTCGAGCTCCCGCCGATGGGTGTCGACCAGGCCACCCTCGGTCTGACGCAGAGAGTCTCTGCCGCACTCATCCGCATGATGGTCTTCGGATCCGCCGAAGCTCTCCGAGGACGCCGCGGTGTACTGATGCTCGATGAGGCCTGGGTGTTCCTCGGCGCCGGGGCTGAGGAGATGGAACGCCTCGGCCGGCTCGCCCGCTCCCTCGAGGTCTTCCCGATCCTCTTCACCCAGCGGATCTCCGACCTGATCGAAGCGAACCTCACCCACCACATCGCCCGCGGGATCATCCTGCACACGAAAGACCCCAAGGAAGCAGAGGCCGCGTTCCAGCTGTTCGGCGTCGAACCGACCCCGGAACGTCTACGGTTCACGACGGCACCGGAGCGCATCGGCAAGGGCGGAGCGAACTTCGGCAGCCGCAAGCCGCTGTTCGAGTACGACGACAAGGACAACCGCGTCCGCCTGATCCGCGGGGCCATCGGCCTGTACTGCGACCTCGACGACCGCGCTGTGGATGTGGAAATTAAGATCCCGCCGGACTTCCTGGCTAAGTCCTCTACCAACGCGTTGGACCGTGCGCGCCGCGAGGGCCGCATCGTGATCTGACCCATCTACCGATCCGGCTCCGCTTGGCGATTCTTGAGACGAACCCAGGCCATCTCGGTAGTCCTCTATCGGGCGCCCCAAGCTGCGCAGTTGCTGGCGACGAGGTTGCGACGACGTGGGAGTGGGCGCGTGGCGATCTGATCTTTGGGGGACTTCAGTCAACTGATCGTTTATCAGCCCCTCAGTGCCTCGCATATGGCCTCTTCACCGGACCAATCAACGGACAGGTCTTTCGGGACGCCCTGCCAGGGCCACAGCTATTCTCCCAGTCCGGCCGTGGGTGTGTCCGATGAGGTTTGATTTTGCGGCACCGCAAATGCATTAGTGATCGCGACGAGCAAAGCATCGTCGTCATCTGGGCGTCCCCAGGTGACGACCCCGTGGCGAGCCGTGCCGGGTGGCTTCCCCGAGGTCACTAGGAGGGAGCCAATGCCCGCCGGCCCTACCCGCTCCAATGACCGCAGCCACTGCGTTAACTGGTGGGTCGACGGCGGCTCGTCGGACCATTTGCATTCCACGCGCGCTATCGCTCCATCCCTCGAGCGCTGTACCTCGAAGTCAAACGGGCCGCTATTGGGCCCATCGGCCACCTGCCACTCTGCTCCGCCGATTCGCGTCAATGCCTCGCCCACGTCGGCTTCGTACTTCATGGCTTGATCCTGCCGCGAGAGGATCTGCTGTGTGGCGCGCCGCAACGGCGGAGGAAGGGCTACGTCTTGAACGTGATCACTAATGCGGGCCTTGACGGTTTCGGGTACTTCGGGATCGCGCAGGGTCTGTGTGACCGCGTCCGCCAGTGTCGCCTCCACGCCACCGGCCTTAAAGGCCGTGATCTGTTGACCGGTGTAGGCGACATACACGAATAGCGCGCCTACCCCGAATGCAAGGAGTGCGATCGATTCCATGTTCTCTAGGAGCCCCCATACGAGCACGGCAACCATGGCGAGGGCGCCACCAACGCCGAGCACCCATCGGACCGAGACCTGGTTCATGAGCTGAGTGTAGGGGTCGAAGACCCTCTTGACCACGTTAGGTTCTGCGAGCACCTGTAAGGCACCACATGGTTGCTCGGAGCGTGCCGGTGCGGGATTTGCCTGCGGTCCGCCGACGCTCAGTTGAGAAGAATTGCGTACGCACGGGGCTTGACCCTGAATGTGAGGCCTCATGAGTTTTACGGAGATCGCGCACGGCAGGTCACCGCGGGGTCCGCCAGACAGATCACGTGACAACTCGTAACGTCCCGTGAGGGGATTGCCTCGCCCACTGCGCTGGCATGAACCCGCGTGCCTACGTCCCCTCGGCGGCCTCCGGCCTGTTGGACGAGCGTGCCCGGATTCTCGGCCAGCAGTTCTGGACCGGGACGCTGACGCGGAGTGAGGCGGCCGCGAAGATCCTCTCGGCGGCTGTAGACAGCGGGGTGGCCCAGCTGATGTGCCACCGCCACCATGGCCGGCTGGCTGAGGTGTGGGGGAGTGACGAGGTCACCGCCGCGGTGACGTCCATGCTGGTCCGCTACGCCCTGGGACGCGCCGAGCATGACGGGCACTTGGACCCGGATCGCTTCGCCGATGGCAAGTTGTCGGCTGCGGGTTGGATCGGCAAGGTCATCGGTACCATGCGCACAACCCGGATCCTGAGGGAGATGTCCGTCGAGACCCGCGAGCTGGCCGCTCCGCTGGTACTCGAGCAGGCGGCGGTCGTTAGCGCGGAGGATGCGGTGCTGGCAGGGACTGTGCCCGAGGTCGATGAGTCCACGCGCGGTCTACCGGCGACCAGCGCGACGATCCGCTTGGTGCATGCCTCTGCGCTCCACCAACTGCTCGGTCTGCCGCCGCTGAGCCCGTGGAACCTCGCCGACGAACAGCGAGCTGACCTGCAGCACGAGCTCGAGTCCCGCCCTGATTCGCTACGCCGAGTACTCGCCGGGGAACTCGCGGGGATCGAAGGATCGGTGCGCGAGTCGGTCGGCCTGCTCTGGGCAGACTGGAACCGAGATGACGTGGCGGCGTTGCATGCGCTCACCACGTCCGAGCGGGACATCCCCCGGGTGCTGGCCAGTGCCGCGCTGCGACCACTGCCGCGACCTACTGCCCGGTCCGGCGACCTCGAACGGTTGCGAGCTCGCGCCCGCGACGGTGTCCCTGCGTCTGCAACCACCGTGGTCAGTGAGGCGTTCGAGGCGTTCCTGGATTGCCAGGTGGAAATCCACACGGACTTCGACCGGATTCGCCGCCGGCTCACCGCTACCGAGACCGCGCGACGGGATGCTTCCCGAGAGGCACTTCCCTTGCTGTTGCGGCGAGCCTCGTTGCAGGTCGGCGTCGATCACTTGGACCTGCTCTCGGGGCTGATTGCTCTGTTCATCGAGCCGCTGCCCGTCGCCGACCCCGCCTATTTCACCCCGACCTCTTGGAGGTTCCCAGCATGACCACTTCCTCGGCCCGCACCCGGTCCGCCACCGGCTCTGACCCGCGACGAACGCGCGCTGCGGCAGCGACCGCGACCAGGTACCTGTTGCCGTTGGCGACCAGCGTCGGAGGAGCGTCTTTGTGGCTGATCGTGATGTCAATGGTGACCGAGGCGACCGGCAGTTCACTGCTGGTCCTGGGTCTCGCGGGACTGCCTGGCGCTGTCGTCATGGGCATCTCAGCCCGGGAGCGGAAGCACTGGTATGAGTACGTCCTGGTGTGGATCGGGTTCTTCACCGCCGTGCCCCTGTACGGCATCGTCCTGCTAGTCGGCGGGTACGGGATCGTCCTCGCCCGGGCTTGGCGACGCCGCCGGCCCCACCCCACCGAGCACGTCGGGGAGTGACGTGCGCTTCGCAGCACTGGTCGGCGACCGACATCGGCCTCGACTGGAGTTCACGGTGCTGGCTGGGGGAGACCTCGCCGCGCTCCTGCACACCGTCGATGGCATCGACGTCGACGACGCCACGGGACGATGCAGCGCGACCGCCCCGACGTCTCGGATGCTCGAGGCGCTGGCCCGGGCGGGGATCGTGGTGGATTCGTACGAGTTCCCCGAGACGCTCGCGTCACTTCAGAACCCGCTCGTCCTCGACACCGGCGACGGAACGGCGCGCGTGTTCCCGCGCCTCGCCGCACGGGCCGACATCGCCTACGAGCTCGGCGACGACTCGGCCTTCGACCCCGACGCCGGCGCATTCATCGCACCGGCGTCGGCCGTCGCGGACTGGCCCGAACACCTGCTGCCGGATTCGCTTCGCGGACGCAGCACCGCGAGTAGCGCGAAGCCCGACGTCTCTGCTCCAATCGTCGGTCTGATCGAGGACCCACAGACCGTCACCGATGCGGTGCAGAACCTCGCCGGGTCGTCCGGAACAGACGGACACCAGAGAGAGATCGACATTCTCACGGATGTCGTCGGCGATGTGCCCGACTGGTTTGGCATGACCCCCTACCCCTACCAGCGCATCGGTGCCCTGTGCGTCGCTGCCGGCCGCCGACTCCTCGCCGACGTCCCGGGCCTCGGCAAGTCCGTCCAAGCCATCCTCGCCAGCGTTCTCCTCGGCGCAAGGCGGTGGATCATCGTGTGCCCACCGGTCGCGCAAACGAGCTGGGCCACCGAGGTCCAGCGCTGCCACGTCCCCGAACACCTAGAGGACGCCCCGATCGTGCTGATCCGGCCGGGCCGCAAGGTGCCCGAGCTCCCGGCCACCGGGATCGTCATCGTCACCGACTCCCTGCTCGCCGCCCCCACCCGGCGACCCCTGCTCGAGGACCTGAAGACCTGGGCCGCGGACGTGCTGATCTACGACGAAGGCCATCGGGCGAAGAACTGGCACTCTCGCCGGGCGAAAGTGATGCGTGAGCTTGCCGCCACCGTCACGGACCGCATGGTGCTGACCGGCACCCCGGTGATGTCGAACCCCGCCGACCTGCCGTCGCTGCTGGCGATCACCGGACAGCTGCAGCCCATCTTCGGCTCCCGCACCGCCTTCATGTCCCGCTACACCCGCACTTACGAGATCCCTGTCGGGCGGCAGACCATCGAGAAGGTCGTTCCGTACAAGCGCCTGCTTCCGGAGCTTGGACGGATCCTGCCCGAGCAGGTGTGGGTGCGTCGGACGAAAGATCAGGTGCTGCCGGACCTGCCGGAGAAGCAGTACTCGACCATGATCGTCGACGTCCCCACCACCGAATACCGCACCGCTACCCGCGACGTCCAGGCGAGAATCTCGGCTTATCTGCGCGAACGCACACGAGAGCTAGGAGAGGCACCATCGGAGAAAGAGATGCGTGCCTGGTGCTCGGACCAGATGGGCTGCGTGTCGATGCTGCGCCGCGCCGCCGGGCTCGCGAAAATCCCCGCCGCCGCCGAGTACATCGCCGACTGGGTTGATTCCACTAGCTCCGACGACGGTGAGGAGGTGGTGTTCGAGCGGCCGCTGATCGTGTGGGGGATCCACCAGATCGTCATGGACACCCTCGATGCGCACCTCGACCAGCTCGGCGTCCCGCACGCGGTCATCAACGGCAGCACCTCACTCACGCAGCGCGACCGCATCACCCGCGACTACCAGGACGGCAAGATCGCCGTGATCCTCGCGAACATCGTCGCCGCCGGCGTCGCCATCACCCTCACCCGCGGCTCCGACGCCCTCTTCGTCGAAACCGAATGGCTGCCCGACCTCGTCTCCCAAGCCGTGGACCGCCAGCACCGCATCGGTCAGAAACGCACCGTCATGGTCACGACCATGGTCGCCCCCGGCACACTGGATCACACCATCCAGAAAGTGCAACGCTCCAACATCGACGTGCTCGACCAGCTCGTCGGCGGCACCGGACACCACGTCTCAGTCGAGGAGGATGACATGACCTCCCTCGCCATCGGGGATGTCATGTGGGAGCTCGCCGAGCCAACGTGGCGGAAGTTCCTCCGGTCCGTCAGATGGGGAGAATCGCACGAAGGGGGAGTGCACGACCGAAGCTCACTCACCCGGCAGGTGCGGCATCGGTGCTCAGCCACTTCCGAGTGCTGAGTATCCAGAGCAGGGTGCCATGCGCAACGAGTGCGGTCGCGTGCTCTGCAAAGTTGCTGCAATCCAACCAATAGTTGTTTACGGCGAAATGGACCACCTATCGGTGACGATCCTGTGAGAAGTGCAGCTCGGAAGCGACGCGGCCGCCTGGTGCGCACGCCTCTCCGGAGTCGGTGTCTTCTCGGATTCATCTATGACCCACACAGAATCTAGAAAGATCTACACGCGTTAGTCTTCGGTGTTAAATTTTTCGTTCGTAAAGCTGACATCACCCTGGCGGATCGTGGGGAGCAGAAAGCTCGTGCCGACGGTCCGCTGCGTCAGGTTGCCGACAGTCTCCCGAATATATGGGTAGAGGGTCATCACGCCGACCTTGTCGGCAAAGTCGACACGAGCCGCCTCAGACGCGACGAAGGCCTCATTCGCCTCGAACTCTGCGGAGACGTCTAGGGAGACGCGCCAGGTCTCCTGCGACGCAGTGAACTCGATGCGGACGCCGATCAATCGCCCGCTCTGGCGCGTTCTCAGGCCGATATCTACCGCGATATCGGCACCCTCTTCGTCGTCATCCGCGGTCAAGTCGCCGACTGAGGTTTCGTTCTGGCTTGAAGCGTCATCCGCCTCGACGAGCTCCGCCGAGATCTTGAAGAATCGGACGTCGCGGAGTACAGGCGCCGGCCCGCGCACAATCTCCTCCGCGCTCTGTAGCTCGGGGCCAGTGGCTTCTTCTTCAGGCATAAGTGAGCTCCGAGAACCGCGCCCGGGGCGCAGATCGTCGCGGGGTCCGAAGGCGCACACTCCGCTCGACAGGATCGGACCAGTCACTCGGGATGCCATTACCGCAGTCGTCGATGACGCGAGTGTGCAAGACCGCGTCAACGGCCATGGCGTAGCGCTGGATCGTGGCCAGGGTTGGGTTGGAGTCATAGTGCTCGAACGCTGCAACGGTGGGCTGACTGACGCCCATACGCTCAGCAACGTCCTTCTGCGTGAGGTCGTGCTCGCGGCGCAGCGCTATCAGAGACTTCATAAGTTCGTCGCGATCTTCGACGAGCCGTTCCGCCCGCTGCTCGAGCCGGTCCGCATCAACGTGGGGTGCTGACATAGATTGGACTCTATATCCCTTGCTAGCTGATGATCAACCTGCGGTGCGTCTCTTCACGCCCCAATGGCGCGGGGCTGCCTCGACGTAGATGCTGGCCGCTGTGTCGATCTCCACGTCCTGGGCCCGCTTGATCTCGTCATCTGTGCCCCAGTACTGCTTCTCGTGGGCGTGCAGACCGATGAAGCTGAGGCTTAGCTCGTGAGGCTCGCCGTGGATGAGTCTCACCTCGACGTCGAAGAAGCGTTCAGGGCTGCCGTCTTCGGGGCGCTCGCGTACATGGATGGCGCTCCACCGGATCTCGTAGAGGGGAAGCCGACCGTTTCCTAGGGGTTTGAGCTCCTCAGGTGGCTCGAGTTCGCCCCGAGCGGCCTTCTCAATCCGCTTCTTGAACCCCGCCTTCACCAATGCAGTGTTCTGCGGGGACCACAGTCGGACACCGGGGATGCTGATCGCCGCGATGAGCGCTTCGACGGCCTGCGAGATGTGGTCTGACTCGTCTTCTGAAGGGTTGTCCACCCAGTGGAAGTTGACCTGGACGCCCAGGCAGACATTTGAGCGCACCTCAGACCAGTCCATGCAGCGATTGTATCGACGCGTTCCGACGTTCGGGAGGCGAATGCTTTGGGGCCAAGTGGACTGACGAGACCGAGGGGCGCGACTTGCTCGGTGAGGCGTGGGCGGAACAGGCTAAGACCTCAACGTCCATTCCACCGATGTCCTTGCAGGCGGGTCGCACCGTCCCTCGGCGGGCTCCGATGGACGCCCTGTAGGAAAGACGTCGAGCGTCGATCTTCGGGAAGGCCTATTCCTTGTCCCGGTGAGTGATGAGCGCCGGAGGCGTACATCATGAGCCGGAAGCTCAACGTCTCGCAGAGGGCGGTTCTCGAAAGGCTCTGCACGTATCCAGAGAGGCCGCCTTCGTCAGAGACCTGGAGGCACGCGACCCGGGCGCTTGAGGGAGGTGGGCTAGTCCCCGTCTCCAGTGTCGGCCAAAATTGCTCAGCGCTGCTCGTGTCGGCCGATACATGCTGGAGTACGGCGAATATCCAGAGAGCAGTGCGGGCAGGCGTTGGATGCCTTCGGCATCGTCGCGATCAGCCGGTCCGATCGTGCCTCTGCATCGGCATCAGGAGTCCCGCGTCGGATCAGCTTCTGGGCTTCGTGGTGGACCAGCTCGTCGAGGATCGCTGAGCTCCGCAGCGGTCGGTAGGTGCCCTCGACAGCCAGGGACAGCAGGAAGTCCCGCTGCAGGGTGGGCCACAGCACGCTGGTGTCGAGGACGGCGGCAAATATCTGGCCAGTATGTCAGCGGGCTCAGCGACCTCGACGCGCGGCGGTCACGGCCTTCCGTGCTGACTTGAGATCGTTCAGCACCTCGTCGATGTCGTCCGACTCGTTGACATCGACTGACAGGGCCTCGATCGCCGCGTACTGGTCCCGTCGTCGCTGCTCGCGATAGTCCAGGACATCGGTGAGCGCCAGGCGCCTGTGCGCGCCGGATCTCGTGAAAGGCAGCTTGCCGTTATCGAGCGCCTTGATCAACGTCGGCCGACTGATGTCGAGCAGGTCGGCGGCCTGTTGAGTGCTCAGCGTTTGCGAGGTCGGCGAGATCGTGACTGACAGACCCTTCTGCATTGCGTCGACGACGCGGAGAAGGACACGGTAGACCTCCTCGGGAAGCTCGACCGGATCGTCGGAGCCGCCGCCGACGAGGTAATGGCGGGGGACGGGTTGCGTGGCCTCGTCCGCGGTGAGCAGTTCGTAGACGCGACCCAGCTGGTGTACGTCGCTCTCGGTATGCGTGGACGATGCCAGGATGCTTGCGGCGGCCATGGAGAACTCCTCAACTACAGGTAACGCAATAGGTTGCGTCTACTGCGATTGGGTATAGCGGTCTGATATTTACCGGGGGGAAGGACACCGAACTTTGGCGCCACGCCGCCGACAGTTCGACGTCGTCTCAAGCCGTCGACCGGCAGCACCGCATCGGTCAGAAGCGCACCGTCATGGTCACGATCATGGGCCCCCACGGAACCGTGGACCACACCATCCAGAAATGGTCGCTCCAACATCGACGTACTCGACCAGATTGTCAGCGGCACCGGCCACCACGTGACGGAGGACGAGACGGACATGAACTCCCTCGCGATTGGCAGCGTGAGTTCAGGGTCAGCGGTCCTCGAGCGAGATGACGTGCTCGATGAACCCTGGGGCGGTGAACGACAGCAGCCCGTGACCGGCGATCTGGATGATTCCCTTGTCCAAGAGCGACTGCCGCACGGTACCCAGTGCCCCGCTTGTCACGCCGAGGGCTTTGGCGATGTCGGCTCGGACGACGTCCACGCTTCCGAGGTGGGCCATCGCCGAGAGAACCTCCCGCTCACGGGGTGACGCCTTCGACCATCGGGCGCGGTGCAGCGCTGACATGTCCTGGTTCACCGAGTTCTGGGCTTCATCGAGGGACTCGGCACCGATGACGCCTCCTCGGTCAGGGGAGCCCGCTGCCTGCCACATGGCATCGCCCCACAGCTGGACTGCGTACGGGTAGCCCTGGGAGCGCTGGACGACTTCCTGAAGAGCGGGTGTCTCCCAGCGGACGCCGAGGTCTGTCGCGGGCTGGGTGAGCGCCTCACGCACTTCGTGATCCTCCAGGTCTCGCATCGTGCGGAACTGGAAGCGTTCGGCGCTGGTGACTGCTGCCGTGACGACGTCGGCAGTGTGGCTGAGGCCCGCGGCGACGAACACTGCTGGCGTTTTGCTGCCCTGGAGTTCCTGCCACGCATAGGCGATCGTGCGCAGGCTCTCTTCATCGGCGTCCTGGAGCTCGTCGACGAGGACTGCGATGCCCTTCAAGCCCTGGTTCAGGGCTTCCTTCGACATCTTCTCGAGGAGCTTGCGGAATGCTCTCGTCGCCTGGGGAGAGGACACGCCCGGGCTGGTCTCCGCGGTGACTTGTGCGATCCCGGGGACGCCGAGGGTGACCGAGAGCCGGTCCAGCCAGTCGCTCGTGGCGCTCGGTGCTCCCCACTCGCCCACGAGCGTGCGGGCTTCATCGGCGATCACTGCGGCCAGTGGGCCGTTTCCGGCGGTGACGTAGAGCGGTGCGAGGCCGAGCAGGATGGCGTCTTCTTGGACGCGTCGCAGGAGGCTGGTCTTTCCGACGCCACGTGGGCCGACGTCGACCCTGATGCGGCCGGAAAACCTGCCGTGCAGTGCGGGAAGGGTCAGCATGCCGCCGATTTGCTGCAGCTGTGCCTCACGGCCGGGGACCTCTCGGGCGACTTCGCCGGGGGTGTACGGACTCAGCTGCATCTCGACTCCTACATATGCCTACAGATAGCTTCAAGTGTAGGGAAGTGTCTGACGAACGAAGGGCTCCCTTGGGCTCTGTGGATACCCGGCAGTTGCAGGGCCCCTGTACAGCCTTCGCGGATGTCCTGCGGGCGCGGCGCCTCGCCCACTGGCTAGTCATGAGGACGAAAGCCGAGAAGGGCAGGGCCCGCCACCGCGACATCATCACGCGTTACAAGCGCAACGAGCCCGCTTGCCCGAGCGCCCACCGCGCACCGAACGCCGTAGTGGTCCTGGTGCATCCCGAGCCGGAGGCGATCCGGTTTCGGGAGGTGGAGCAGGAGCGGGTTCATGATCGCGAGACGCTGCTGGGGGCGTGCCGGCGCGTGTTCGATCTGCAGGCCCGGGCGTGGGCGTACTCGAGCCGCCACCGCGAGGACCTCGTCCAGGACTCGTGCGTGATCGCGATGTCGAAGATCGTGCGCGCCGAAGCCGAATGCCCCGGGGCGGAGGCTCTGGTGCCGGAGGGGCTGGTGTACAACATCGTGCGTGGCGCGATGAGGCACCGTTCCGAGGGTGATGGCCGGTACATGGCTACCGAGTCCGGGCAGGGACGCGAGATCCTGATGGGCCGGTGGGAGGAGCACGTGAAGGCCGGTGGGATCGAGTCGATGAAGCGGTTCGAGGAGATGGCCGACCAGGTCCGGTCCGCCTTCCCGATCGGGCGCCGCCCGACCCGCGGCTACCACCTGGGTCGACTCGAGCAAGCCCACGTGTACGCACGGGAGCTGGCCGAACTCCAGGCCCGCCGCGACCAGGATCCCGACCCCACCGCCACGGCGGCGTTCGCCCGCGACCCGGAGACGTGCCCGATCGACCTCACCGAGTCGATCGCACGGCTCGTTGAGAAGCGCGCCGCACGAGGACAGTCCATCGGGCAGCTGGTGACGTTCGCGTACCGGCTGCCGACACCGCGCGGCAGTGCTGCGGTCCGGCGTGGCCGCGAGGTCGCGGAATACGTCCTCGAGCAGTACGGCGACCACGTGGACGCCCACGCAGCGGCCGCGCTGTGGCGGCACCGAGGCTGGTCACCGCTGGAGACCGTGTTCGCCATTCGCACCATCGAGGATCGAGACGTCGTGCTCACCGTGCTCGAGCGGCTCGATGGCGACCAGGCCGATGCCTTCCTCCACTCTGTGCTCGAGGACTTGGCTACTGGGGTCACGTACCTGCGCCGACCCTCTGCCGCGTGAGGAGTGGGGCCCCGCCCACTTGACGGGGACAGACCAGTGCGGCGACAGCAGATGGAGGCAGGATCATGACGATCGCCAAGAAGGACACCGAGACGGCCGGGGCTGTACGGAAGGCCTCGGGTTCCGCAGGGCACCGACCGGAGGGAGGAGCTCTCCGGAAGGATTCGAGTTTCGGGGGGAGCCGACCGAAGGGAGGTGCCCCCCGGAAGAAGGACACGGGGGAGCGGGGCAACGGCGGTCAGTTCGGTTCGCTGGCGCGGACGGACGCCGACATCGCAGTGCTGACGCCCGATCCCGTCGAGGGGATGCGGGCGCAGGGACGGTCTGGGAAGCTCATCGCCAACCTGTGCGACGAGATCGACACGGAACGGGACGGGTACGCAGGCGCGCTCGAGGTCGCGGCCGCGGACGGGCCCCGCGAGTACTACCTGCGCCCGGACGGGCCCGACAAGATCCACGTCGAATACCTCCACAACCAGGACAGCAACGACGGCACTCTGTCCCAGGCCTCGTTCGATCTGAGCACCGGGAAGGCCAACTTCATCTACGACTTCGAGGAGACCTACCCGGGCATCGGGAACGACGCCAGCACCGAGGCACGATTCGATCCCGACGGGGATCCGAAGCAGATCTCGCAGCTCATCCAGGAGTTCTCCTTCGATGATGGGGGAGCCGAGGACCAGATCAAGGAGTCGTTCGAGGACCCCGATGAAGCGGCTCGCGACGCCTACCTCCGCGGCATCGGCGTGCGCCGGCACAGCTACGTGACCGCGCCTCGTCCGCTGCACTGGTGACCGGCCGGAGCACCGGCACATCGCAGATCGGGTCTGCCCCCGCGCACTGGGAAGGGGTATGACCACCACAGCGCCCCATCCCGTCCACATCGGCGACAACCTCGACGTCCTGCCACACCTGGAGGGCCCCTTCGACCTGATCTACCTCGACCCGCCCTACAACACCGGCGGCCGGGTCGTCACCGGCTACACCGACAGGTTCGAGGACTGGACCGGCTTCATGGCACCCCGCCTGGCCCACCTCCCGCGCCTCCTCGCCGAGCACGGCATCGTGATCGCGTCCATCGATGACCGGGAGATCCACCACCTCCGCGTCCTCCTCGACGACGTTCTCGGCGCCGGCAACCATGTCGGGACCGTCGTGTGGGACGGGTCGACCATCAACTCCTCCCACCTCCTCAGCGTCTCCCACGACTACCTCGTCATCTACGCGAAGAACCACGCCGCGCTCAAAGCCTCCGGGACAATGTGGCGCCAGCCGCGGGATGACGCCCAGGCCATGCTCGATGCCGCCGCGACAGCCTGGCGAACGGCAGCCGGCGACCGGGCCGTCGCGCAACAGCGCTTCCGGGCCTGGCTGACACCACGGCGCTCCAGCTTGCCCCGGGGCCTGACCGAGTACGACCGCATCGACGAGACCGGAGCGCTGTACCGGGTCGGCGACCCCGGCGCCCCCTCCGTACAGGCCAGCAGGTCCTTCCGCGAGCTCACCCACCCGAGAACGGAACTCCCCTGTCCGGTGCCGAAGCGGGGGTGGCGGATGAACGACGCGTCGATGGACCGCATGCTCGAGACCGGACTGATCGAGTTCGGCCCCGACCACACCACCCAGCCAAAGCTCAAGCGGATGCTGGCCGACAACGCTACCGCCGTACCCCGCTCCGTGTTCCGCCAAGAACGTGAAGGAGCCCGGCACCTCGCCGGCATCGACGGGGTCGGCGAGTTCCCGTTCCCGAAGGACCTCGCCGTGCTCGCCCGCTGGTTCGACACCGTCACCGGGCCGGACGCACGAATACTGGATCCGTTCCTCGGCTCTGGCACCAGCATCGAGGTGGCGATGGCGCTGAACCTCGCAGACGGCGGCACCCGGCAGGTCACCGGGATCGCGCTCGATGAGGGTGGGATCGTGCAGGATGTGCTGGTCCCGCGCCTGCGCCACTGCGAAAGAACCTACGGACAGACGGTGTCATGGAGTGGGACCAGTTCGTCGTCGCTTGCCGGCAAGCGTCCGAAGAGGGGTAGCGAATCGGCGGCATGACGGCCGGGACAGTCTCCGAGCGTCGGAAGTACGGCATACCTCCTCAGCTCCGACCCCAGGCTGTGCTGGTCGTCGTCGGCCGTCAAGGAAGTCAATCTCTCCGTCAACACGCTGAAGTTGACGGCTAGCGAAGAAGGGAAATGTCTGCCCCAGGGCCTACGGTGAGGGAACATCAACGGCATTGCGCGACGGCCATGACAACTCACAGAGAGCAGGACCATGACGAGTCCGGACCGCACGTTCCCCTACGACGCGTTCTACGATCATTTCGACCGCTCTGCACTGCTGGCGATGCTCAAGAGCGCAGGACTCTACCTAGACGACATAGACGATCTGACTCGCGCAGAACTGATAGACACCATCATCGACAGCAACATCGAGGCCGAGTACGACGCGGAAGAGATGGGTGACGACTACCCGTTGCGGCGTCCGACTCAGCCGCAAGACCTTTCGACTCTTCGTGAGATCACTCGGGGCGACGGGAACCACGTGTACTGGTGTTGGATGGACGATTGGGAAGTTGCCGTCGAAGCGCTCGTCGGTGACTTGACGGAGGTCTCCTGGGGTCTCCCTGCGGAGGTTCGAGCGGGTGATGTGGTCGTGACGGCCGTGAACTCGGAGCCGAGCCTCGTGGCCTGCGTGGAACAAGTCAGCCGCGTCGATGGTGGGACTGTGTTCGTGGAACCTCGCTGGACGATCGACCAAGCGGTTCCGGTGCGTCGGTTGGAGAGAGGGGTCGGAGCGCTGCTTCCTCACGCCACGACGGTATTGGCGGACGGGACGGGAGATGCACTCCTCGATCTACTGGGCGACATGCTCGAGCAACCGAAACCCACATTTGTCGTCGCTGGTAATTGCAACACCGACGGGCGCAAGAATATGGGATCCGCGGTTCATGCTCTCCGTATCCTGCAGGACAACGAAGTGACGTGTGCAGCCTGTGGTGCTGACGGTGTTAGCTGTAGTTGGTCATGACGTTGTCGACGCCGGTGTGAAGTCGTGAGGCCGGGGGCTGGTCGCCGCAGGCGGTGTGGGGTCGGTGGAAATTGTAGTGATGGACCCAGATCGCGATCGCTTCGCGCCGCTCGGTCTCGGAGCCGTAGGGGCGGGCGTAGAGGCACTCCTCGGCCAGGATCCGCTGGTAGCGCTCGATCTTGCCGTTGTGGCGAGGTGTGTAGATCCTCGTACGCTGGTGCCGGGAGATGAAAGCGCAGGTCGATCGCCGAAACGCTGAGGCGGTGTAGTTGCTGCCGTTGTCGGTGACCAGCCGCGTGATCCAGGTGATGCCGTGCGCGGCGAAGAACACGCGGGCGCGATGGAAGAACCCGATGGTCGTGATCGCTTTCTCGTCCTCGAGCGACTCGGTGTAGGACAGGCGGGAGAAGCCGTCCTCCATGGAGTGGAGGTAGGTGTAGCCGACCTTTTGCTTGTGGGCGCGCTTGCCGGCGAGGGCCAGTTCGCTGCCACGACCATGGGCCCGCCAGCCGCCGCCGTCGGGAATCTGACCGACCTTCTTGACGTCCATGTGGACTATGTGGCCGGGGTAGCGGGCGGTGATCTTCCCTGGTGAACGCAGGTTCTCACCGTCTGGGGTGATATCGCGGATCCGGTTCAAGCCGAGGCGGTCCAGCCACCTCGTCACCGTCCTCACGCAGCACGCGAACCCGTGGCCGTCGGCGAGCTCGCGGGCGATCCGGCGCGCGGACCACTTCCTCTTCCGCCGCCAGGACTCGATCAGCTCGAGCACCCAGATCGGGAGGCGGGTGGGGCGGTTCGCCGGCGCGCTGGAGTGGTCTTGCAGGCCTGGGTCGCCGTGCTCGCGGTAGCGGCCGACCCATTTCGAGAGCGTGGTGCGAGCGATGTGAAACTCGGCCGCGACGTGGGCGATCGGGCGACCGGAGTCGATGACCTGCGCGACAGCTCGCTGCCTTCCAACGACGGTCAGCGGCGCATTACGGTGGTGCATGGAACGGGCCTCTTCCTGCGAGACGGTTGCTTAGACACCACCCATCGTGCAGTCCAGGGGCCCGTTCCTTCATCCCATACGCCGTGACCACAACGTCATGACCCGCAACAGTTAGCTTCGAGCTGCACTACTTCCGTCCAAGGCATTTTGATCTTCAACTGGAGGTCCAGGACCAGCTTGACGACGCTGCCCAGCTGTGCTCCGATTGCCACCGGATGTGCCACTCACCGAGCCTGAAGAGGCTCCGTGACTTCGTGCGTCCGATGCCGTTGAAGTGCCCTGAATGCGGAGCGGGCAATCCGCGAGAGCATGTCTGGGGAATGCCTGCCGATCCGGACATCTTCGAGTCTGACGACTTCGTCATCGGCGGTTGTGTGCTTCCGGGCGGACCGGCTCCTGAGTATCAGTGCCGTGCCTGCGAGACGGACTTCAGCGTCGTCCGCACCATGGATATGTCGGAGCCGCAGTTCTGATCTGCGCCTTCAAGCTACGACGTCGCCACCGGCAGCTGTCGGAGTTGAGCTGCAGCAGGTGTCTTTGTCCCACGAGGTGATGGGCGCGCCCACTGCGGCCGCATGAACGATGTTCCTACGAACGATGCCGTGTTTTCCATGAACGCGGCCCTGAACTCCGCCCTGCTCACCCTCGACGCCGGACGGGTCGATACCGCGCCAGGCCTTGAGCAGGACGGTGCCTACCTGTACGCCCGAGGCCTGCGCCATGAGGTCCTGGCCAACAATCGCGGCATCTCCGAGCTCTTCGCGCCGTACCTGATTGCCGGGATCGTGTTCGCCGGACTCGAATCGCGCAGCATCCCCCACCACCCACAGGAACTCCTGGCGAGCATCGAGTTCGTCTGCCTCGAGGAGACCTCGTCCTGGGACCCGCGGCTCCTCTATGCCCGGATCCTCCAGCGCATGTCCGAGCCAGACCTGACCCGGGCCCTCGTGCTCGTGTGCGCGGGGATGCTGTCCGGGATCGCTGATGTCGTGGGCACCACGCCCGAGGACCGTGCCCGCGAGCACCGGTGGGCGTTCAGCGAAGACATGGTCACCAGCGTCGACTGGGACGCACTGCTCGGCAGGCAGCAGCCATGACCGGCTTCACCATCCAATGGGCGCTCGAAGACCACCTCACGAACCGGGCCCGCGCCGTCCAACACGCCCTGGTCATCCTGCAAGCAGCGAAGGTCACCACCTGGGACGAACTCGCCCACATCCTCAAGACCGACCCGGACCGTGCAGCCGAGATCCGCGCCGGCGTGAACCTACCGCTCCACGACCTCGAGAACCTCGACGCCCACGAACAGACACTGCGCGGCCTGCGCCGACGAGTCGGCACCCGAGCCGCCGTGGTCACCACAATCCTCGAATGCGGCACCTGCCAGCGCTGGGGATACATCGCCGGCGGGGCCCCGCCCAAGAACTGCCCCTGGACCACCCGCTGCACGGGAAGCGTCGCGAAGATCGGCCCACCCGACGCTGTCCTGCGGGTCCGCTCCTGATCACTCGAGCGTGAATTCGCCGCCCACTACCCCTCGTGACGGCACACGAGTGGGAGGGCGCGATGAGCAGCACCACGAACAGAGCACACACCGACACGGGGCACCGGCCGAAGACCCTGCGGAAGGGTTTGGATCATCCAGGTGTCCTGCGAAAGAAGGACACGGGGGAGCGGGGCAACGGCGGCCAGTTCGGGACCCTCACCCGCGACGACGCCGACATCCAGGTCCCCGCGGACGATGGGCCGGAGATCCGCTACCTGACTGTCGGCTGGTACAACGAGAAGCTCGGCGACCACTTCGACGCCTCGGCACTGCTGACTCGTGCTGAAGTTGACGCCAATCGCGAGCTGCTCGACGAAGAGGCCGTGTTCGAGCGGATCCGGCAGGACGCCGAGAAGCTGTGCCGGCGCCGCGGCGCGATCGAGCACACCGACGACGTCATCGGCGACACCGCGTACGACGTCATCAAGCGGATCCGCGACAGTGAGGACCGCGATGCCGGGATTCGAGCTGTCGCCACCGCTGCCCTGGTGCGCCGCATCGTCCACGGCCACCTCGACCACCGACTCAGCTCCGGCGAAGTCGAACGCTCCGAAGTCCGCTCCGGACAGGCACGGCTGGCCCGGCGCATCGGCCAGATGCAGCAGGAGAAGGGCCGCGAACTCTCCGGTCGGGAGATCGACCATCTCGCCGCCGAAGTCCGCGCCGGATTCCGGGCCAACAACCGGCCCCCGGAGGGCTTCCACATCTTCCGCAAGTCGCGCCACGTCCCCATCGACGCGCAGGACAACCCCGGCAACCTGCTCTCCGTCCCCGCCGACGAATCCGTGCTCGATGAGTCCCGCCGCGATCCGTTTCCCGAAGCGATCGACCGCTCGAGGATGGACGCCGCCGAGATGCTCTACTTCGTCCAGCACCGCGACCAGTCCCCGGTCCCGATCCACTCCCGCAGCACCGGCTCCACGATCTACAACACGATCGCCCAGTCCATGCGCGTCCCACCCGCGCAGCCGGACTCCATCTCCCACCGCCAGGCCCTGTCCGCCGGCCGCACCGTCCGCGCCCACGATCGAGGCGTGCAAGGAGTGTGCGCCGACTACCTCAGCGGAATCCGGGACGAACGCACCGACGCCCTGTTCCTCCCCTTCGGCGACATCGACGAGGAGCGGCGTGAAGCGTTCGCGACCCGCTTCGAGGACAACGCCTACGCCGAAGAGATGTGGGGCTCAGCCCTGAAATGCGCCGACCCGCAGCTGAAGAACGTCGAATTCCCGACCCAACTGAACCAGCCGGCGTGAACACCCAAATGACTGTCGGCTTCAACGGTCCGTGGCGCGGAATCTTCAGCGCGCGGCGTGACGCATCGACAGGTCAGGCTCAGGCGGCGCAGCAGGAGAGTCTGGTGACGTCGGTGGTGAAGGACTGGGCGGTGAGCTTGAGGCCTTCAGCCATGGTCAGGTAGGGGCTCCAGAGGTTGGCGACCTGGTCGACGGTCATGCCGGCCTCAAGGATGTAGACACCGGCGGCGGCGAGGTCTCCGGCGTCCTGGGCGAGGGCGGTGATGCCGACGATAACGCCGGTGTCGGCGTCAGCGACGATCTTGATGAGCCCGCGGGTGCCCCTGTTCACGATCGCCCGCGGGACGTGCTCTAGGGGCAGGACGCGGCAGTCGCAGCGGATCCCGGCGGCGCGGGCCTGGTGGTCGGTCATCCCGACGGAGGCCAGGGCGGGACTGGTGACCACGACCCGGGGCAGGTGGCGGTAGTCGACCTCACGGCCGGCGCCGGTGAAGGCGTTATCGGCGACGAGGGTGCCGTGGGCGGCGGCGACGTACACGAACTGCGGGTGGGCGGTGACGTCTCCGGCCGCCCAGATGCGCGCGTTGGTGCTCCGCAGGTGGTCGTCGACGATCACCTCGCCGCGCTTACCGGCGCGCACGTCGACGGTGTCGAGACCGAGCGTGCCAGTGACCGGGCGGCGGCCGGTGGCGACGAGGACCTCGGCACCCCGGATCTCCTGTGAGCCGACGGCGGTGGTGGCGGTGACCGTAACCTCACCGCCGGCCGGGTCGCGGCGGACCGCGCTGGGCAACGCCCCGCGGATGATCTGGATGCCCTCATCGGCGAAGATTTCTTCCAGGGCGGTGGCGGCCTCAGGTTCCTCGTGCGAGGCCAGGCGTGAGCGGACCAGCATGGTGACCCGGGCACCGAGCCGGGCGAAGAGCTGGGCCTGCTCCATGGCGACGTAGCCACCGCCGATGACCAACAGCGATTCCGGGACGTAGTCCAGCTCCATCGCGGTCGTCGAGGTCAGGTAACCGGCCTCCTCGAGACCGGGGACCGGCGGCGCCCAGGGGGTGGAGCCGGTGGCGATGAGGAAGTGCGCGGCGCGGACCGTCTCCACCGTGCCGTCAGGGCCGGTGACGTGAAGTGCCGGCTCGGTCGGTGTGCCGACGAATGTGGCCTCCCCGGGGAGGAGGTCCCATCCGTACGCGGTAGCCAGGTCCAGGTACTTCTCGCGACGCAACGATCTGACGAGCTCATCCTTACCGGCGACCAGGACGGGCATGTCCACCGGTCCGACGTCGGGGAGCGCTAGGCCGGGGAACCGGGTGGCGTCGAGTGTGACGTGGCGGGCCTCGGCGGCCGCGAGTAGAGCCTTGGAGGGCACGCACCCGGTGTTCACGCAGGTACCGCCGACGGTGCCGCGCTCGATCATCACCACCCGCTTGCCCAGGTTGGAGGCGCGGATCGCGGCCGCGAACGCCGCCCCACCGGACCCGATCACCGCCAGGTCATACCACCTGCGCTTAGCCGCTGCACTCATGAGCTCCTCCTTCATCTCCCTCAGGATCGACCTTCCAGTGCACTGGAAGGTCAAGAGGGAGAATGAGTGGCATGCGGATCGGTGAGGTGGCCCAAGCGTCAGGCACGACAACCAAGACCCTGCGGTACTACGAGGAATTCGGACTGCTGCCGGCCGCGGACCGGACCCCGGCGGGTTACCGGGACTACGGCCCCGACGTGCTCGACCGGCTGGACTTCATTCGCCGGGGGCAAGCCGCCGGGCTGGCCCTGGCCCAGATCGGCCAGGTGCTGGGCATCCGTGACCGGGGGCAGGCCCCCTGCCAGCACGTCACCGACCTGCTCAACAGCCGCCTCGAGGTGATCGACCAGCAGATCACCCAACTCCAGCAACTGCGCACTACCGTCACCGCCCTGCGCGACGAGGCCGCATCTGCCGACCCGGCCACCTGCTCGCCCGGAGACGTCTGCCGCTACCTCTGACCCACTGACTCCCGATCCGGCTACGTGGCACCATCTCGGACATGACCGATGACAAGAGGTTGCGGTGCTCCTGCTGCGGACTGCTCCGGCCCCGCACGTCCCTTCACGCCCTCGGCAGTGAGCCCGCCTACATCTGCCGGCGCTGCGGACTCTGGGTCGCACTCCGGCTCCATAGCGACTACTGACAGCGCGTCACTTGCTCCGTGAACCGAACCAGGTCGGCTGCCGCTACCTTGCGGGCTCTCGATAGCCTGCTCCCTCGCGGCCTCGTCGAGCCGGTACCAAACAGGGGCACCCCAGCAAGCCAGTTACGTGCCGGTAGTTTACGGATGCCAATAGGGTGTGAATTCGTCTACCAAATGGCGGGGTTTTTCCACCGCTCCGTGGCGCCCTACCGCCGCGGTTCCGCGGACAACAACTGAGTGCAAGCGTCGCGATCCGTACGGCAACGGGCGCATCTGATCGAACCGTTGGCGCCCGTTGCTGCCCAATCAGAGACCGAAGGCTCCGCCGGTGACGAGGATGACGATGCCGAGGCCGATGAGAACGATGGGGAAGAGGATGTGCTCCCAGCGTTCGAGGACTTCGGCGATCGGTGGGCGGGTGGCGACGAACTTGGCCAGCACCACCAGGACCGCGACGAGTGCGAGGAAGACGATGCAGTATGCGACCACTGCGAGAGGCTCCACGCTCAGGAAGACCGGGGTGTAGACACCGATGTTGTCACCGCCGTTGGCGAGGGTGACGCCTGCGACTGTCCACACGCCGACCTTCTTGCCGGCAACCTTGGCCTCGTCATCATCGTCGTCATTGTCTCCGCGCCAGGCTTGCCACGCGGCCCAGAGACCGAGGCCCAGAGGGATGAGGCCGAAGTACGGGATGGCTGCCGATGGCAGGAACGCTCCGGCGCCGATGGTCACCAGAACAGCGGCACCGAGGATGCCGGCGAACCCGAGGTACTGCCCGGCGAGAATGCGGGCGGTGGTGCCGCGCTGGCCCGCGCCTCGGGCGAAGAAGAGGGAGAGCACGATGATGTCGTCGATGTTGGTCGCTACGAACAGGCCCACCGCCTGCAGGACCGAGGCGAGGATCACGCGCCCTCCCCAGCTGCGTCGCATCCGTAAACGGAGCAGGCAGGATCGATGCACGGGGCATCTTCGTCCACTGCCAGGGTGGCATCAACCAGCGCCGTCAGCGCCTGCGCCAGGTGCGAATCGGCGATCTCATACCGTGTCCGGCGACCCTCGGGCTCGGAGACGACGATCCCGCAATCGCGCAGGCATGCGAGATGGTTGGACACGTTGGGGCGCGTCAGATCCAGATCTCGGGCCAGTTCCGCCGGGTAAGCGGGCCCATCGAGCAGAGTCAGGATGATCCGGGACCGGGTCGGGTCGGCCAGTGCGCGACCCAGGCGGTTCATCACGTCGAGACGTGAAGCAATAGTCAGCATGCACTGAACTATACAGCGCGGCTTGAACAGTCGATGACCGGCGGCCTGGTGTTCTCGATCTCGTGACCCATTGCACGGCTATCGCAGCTGGAATCCTTCGGACAGTGAGGCGGCGACGTCGCCGGGGGTCAAGTATCGAGACGCTTCGGCAAAGCCCGTCCTCGGCGGCGCCCCATGATAAACGTGCTCGGGTGCGTCCCAAGAAGCTTCAGCTTTATGGGGCACGCGACTGGGCCCTTGTGGACTCGCCTCGAGCTGGGTCGATAGTGGGCCGGGATGTCTCGCGAAGCCGTCGCACCGTATTTCGTCTCAGATCTTCCGCGTGCTGGTGAGCCAGGCTGTCACTATCGGGTACACCCCAGCGCGACAGTCTGTGCCGAGGGGTGCCAGCCGTGTCAGTGAGGTCATGCTCGGCCCACTGCGACAGTTCTGCCCGAGGGTCTAAACACGGTGAAACCCTCCGGGCAGCGCGTGGCCCACGTATGTCGGCTTCAACGGTCCGGGGCGCGGAGTATTCGATGCTCCAGGGCCCGAGCTCTGGGCCGTGCGAGGCCTATCTGATCTATCCCTGGCACGTCCCATCGCCAGGGCCGCGCCCCGAGCGATCACCGCAATACTCGGCGACGAGTTGAGAAACCCCCGCCCACTACTCACGCCGAAAGGGCACCAGCCCGCAGCATCGACTTGTGAAGGAGGCAGCGGGAGACCGCGACTCGTATGGATGCAAGCTCCGTCGACCTCAGCGGCGCCTGGTCGCAGATCTGGGCCCGCATCGCCCCGGAACTGCAGGGCTTCGACCTGTTCCTCATCTTCCTCGCCGTGGCGGTCGCCGTCGTGGTGACCGTCAAGTACATCTACGACAGCCGACGCAAGGGCGGCGGTGACGTGCGCTCCGTGACCGTCGGACTGGTGATCGCCGCACTGCTCGCCGCACCCGGACTGATCATCCCGCTGCTGCTACTCATCGCGGATGGCCTCATCGCGATCTTCATCGCCATCATCGGCCTGATCGACATGTAGCCGAAAGGTCCAGGACAGCAGCAGAGGGAGGAGTCGCGGGTGAACGACGAGCAGACTGCCGACCGGGAGGTGTACCTGTACAACCTCACCGACATGACTGGCAAGAGCGCACAGGCCGAGCGCCGGTCCGTGCACTTCACTCTCGAGATGCGTCGCGGAACGCTGATCGCCAACGTCCTCGCCGTCCTCACCTCAGTCCTGGTCATGCTGATCGCATTCCCCGTCGTGCGCCTGCTCCCGCTGGTGCCATTCTGGGCGGTCGTGATCCCCGGGACGGCGGCCTACGTCGCGATCCTCGCCATCACGCTGCTCCGGCAGCGACGGGGACTGCGGCTCTCGCAGTGGCGAGCGTTCTACGACAAGAAGCGCGCCCAGACCGGCGTGTTCATCCAGTGCGGCGCCGTCGTGGACCCGCTGTCCTCGACCGCCGTGCTGATCACGCCCTCGAGCACCTCGAACGAGCACCGCCCCAACTGGGACCCTGACCTGATCCTCGACGAGGTGAACGCCTGATGAGCTCCACGAAGCAGTGGGTACGCATCCTGGCCCCGCTGGCACTGATGATCGGAGCATTTTCTCTCCTCCTCGGACCCGCGTACGGTGACGACCTCTCCGCGCCGGGAGAGACGATCACCTCTGCCCCGCAAACCGTCATCCTCCAGGCCGCCGGAGTACAGCCTGCCGTGCTGGACAGGGGCACCCCGGCGGACAATATGCCCGCCTGTGCGAGCGTTGGTGGTGGCGAGGACCCCATCAAGTGCCTGCCCATCGTGCGCTGGGCGAACGCCATGCAGCTCGGCGACAGCGTCGAGTTCAACGTGACCCAGCCGCTGCGCAGCGTCGAAGTCAACATGATCGAGAAGACCAGCTTCACGGGAATCCTGGCCGTGGGAAACTTCGCCTGGCTCGCCGCGGCACTGCTGGTAAACGCCGTCACCAACTTCCAGGTCAACGCTCTCCTGGCCAAGCCGCTGAACGACTTCGCGGCCACGTTCGGCAGCTCGATCATCGAGTCCGGAGCGATCTTCCTGATCCTCACCGTCGGCCTTCTCAGCTTGATCCTCGGAGCATTCAGGGGCCAGTTCGGGCTGCGGCGCCTCGCGATGATGATCCTCAGCCTCGGCATCTTCACCGCCATGGTGATGGGGTCGATGAATGATCGAGGCCAAGGGACCACCTACGAGCCCGGCACGTTCTCGCCCGCCTGGATGGTCCAGGAGCTCTCCGCTGCCTTCTCTGCGGCGTCCGACGCCATCGCTGCGCCGATCTCGAACCGATCCTCGCAGGCGTCCACCGTGTTCTCCACGGAGGCGAAGGCTGACCCCACGTCGTGCAAGTCCTATATCGACACGCTGCATGCCCAGTACACCGGCTACTACGAGGACACCGGCCAGACCGCCCCCGCCGCGCTGGACGTGATGTCCCGCTGGTGGGAAGAGACCGCCTACCGGGCCTACGCAGCCATCCAATACGGGGACCAGTCCAGCCTCGGCGCCGACTACGCCGCCTGCCAGCAACTCGAGACCAACGCCAACATCGACCCTCACGACCGCGCGGCGATCCTCGAGGAGGCCTACTCCAGCGGAGAGGATGACTACTCCGCTGCGGTTCCGCCGGCCGGATCGCCCATGCTCGATGGTGGATTCACCAACGACGACCGCGCAGCCCGCCAGAACCAAGCCTGGGGCCTGTGCCAGGTCGACGCGTCGGGCAACTACACGCTCCGCTCCGACCTGCCCGCCGAAGGTATCGAGGGCGGCAAGATCGGCGGACCCCTGACCCCCGAAGCCTGTACCCAGATCTTCACCGGTGACGGCGTGAACAACGAGACGGGGGTCGTGTTCGCCCTGCCCTTCGCCGACAAGGTCTCCCCGGACGTTACCGTCGACAAGGTCAAGAAGATCCAGTTCGCCGTCGTCGGCGACGCGAGCCTCCTGTCGGACCCCGAGAACGGACTCGCTGAGTACCCCGAGGCGTACTCCTACGTCTCCAACTCCGCTGGCACGATCCGTACCTCGACCACCATGCTCGCCATCACCTACATGATCAGCGCGCTCATCGGCGCCGCGGCCATGACGGTCCTCGCCACCGCCCTGTTCATCATGAAGCTGCTCTCCCACGTCATGGCGTTCTTCCTCATCATCGCGGCACTGGCCGGAGTCATCTCCCAAGGGTTCGGCTCCGCCGCCAGCTTCTTCAAAGGCTGGATCGGCTACACCGCCATCACCTCCGTCACGACGCTACTGTTCGCCCTCGTCCTACTGATCGCCACGGCTCTCATCCGCGCCGGCGACGCCGTCCTCGGCGGCTGGGCCACGGCCATGATGCTGTGGATCGGGATCTGCCCCGCCATGTCGATCCTGCTGTTGAACTGGATGTTCAAGCGACTGTTTCGGACCCACAGCCCGTTCACGCTACGAGGGATGCAGGCCATGGCCGGCAACCCCCTGGCCGTCGCAGGCGCCGTTGGCGGTGGGGGAGCACTCACCAAGAATCTGCTGGAGCAGGGCCGCAGGAAGCTCACCGGAGCCGCGATGGACACCGCGAAGGGCCGACTCCTCGGACGCAAGGACACTGCCAACTCCAAGTCCGCAGCCGCCAACGAAGAGCTCGTCGGCGACGCCACGAACACGCCCCAGGTCGACTCCGATGAGTCGAAGCAGAAGGAGATCACAAGCGGTGCCGAGGACGCACAGAGCACCGTCGCCGACGGCGCGGAGGACTCGGGAGATGACCAGGCTGTCGCGGGGGACAGCGAGAGTGCCGGAAGAGTCACCGACGGTTCGGACTCCTCGGCGACTGAGCACGATGGGGACCTCTCGTTCGAGACCGGAGCAGACAGCATCGGGATAGTTGCCGACACGATCGACGGGCCCGAAGCTGAATCGCGAGCTCGCATGCCCTTCAGTGCGCGACTGGAGGCGTTCGAGGCTGGCGGCCGCCACGATGACCGGCTCGACGATGCGACCGATCATGCTGCCGGCATGGCAATTGCTGCCGGATCCGAGACGAAGTCCCTTGGCCGTCACGGTCGGCTCGCGATGCACCGGATCCGCTCGGTCCCGGACAACGTACGCCGACAGATCAGCGGCAGTGCCGGACTACTCCAGCAGAAATGGTCTGAGGGCAAGGCCACCCGCAGCGCGATCTGGAACAACAAGGCTCTCACCGCGCAGTACCTCGCCACCCGCGGTGTCGGCGCAGCCACCAAGGTTGTCGGCACCGCAGGCACCAAGCTCGCCGCGGCCGCCACGAACCCCACCACCTACAAGGCCGCAGTGAAGGGTGCCGCCTTGTACGGGGGCCTGGCCATGGCCTCGGGCGGTCTGGCCGTTCCCGCAGCAGTGATGGGTGGACGAGCCCTGTTGAAGCACCGCCGGAACATCGCCCAGGGCACCGCGACGGCCGCCGGGACCGGAGCCGCAGCGTTGACCGGCTTGGCCAAGACCGCATACCGGGCCGGCATCCCGGAGATGTCGACCGATGACCGGCAGGAGGTGGTGGAGTCGATGGAGCTCGAGACCCGCATCCGCGCCGACCAGTCCGAGAACACCCGCGCCCCGATCACGGAACTCGCCCACGGCCTGCCGGTGGTCCAGGAGCGTCAGCTCGCCGCCGAGATGCGCGATGCCACGGCATCGTTCGATGCCTTCGAGGCGGAGAACGGCCGCTCCCCCGATGCAAGCGAGCGCGCCGCGATGGTCGACGGGCTGCCGTTCTTCGCGTCGATGAACCAGGACGCCCAGCTGAGAACCCTGTTCGAGCAGAAGGTCGCCGCCGAGTCCGCGCAGGCGCAGGAGATCTTCAACGCACACGCCGAGGAGCACGGCACGCAACTGGAGCCCGACCAGATGGAGGCACTGACCAAGCAGCTGCCGTTCTACGCCCAGTCCATCCGTGGACTCGACCCACGCCAGGGCACTCTCGAACTCACCGGCACGGGCAACGACTCCGCGCCCCGTCTCGACACGGTGGACGAGCTCCGGTCGTATGACCCGCTGGCAACATCCGCGCCCGTCGCTGTGCCGGTTGGACAGGGGGCGTTCGACCTCGAAGGGAGCCGTGAGCAGCGATGACGACGCAGCCACGCACCCCGTCCGGAAGTCCTGAAGGCGGGCAGTTCGAGCGCACCCCTCGTCCCGAGGCGCTCGTGGGTGCCACACTCGTGCCCATGAGCGAGAACGGAACGAACGGGTCGATCTACTTCCCCGAGCGCCTCCACAGCGCCGACGAGCACCTCGCCTGGTGGTCCACCGTGCCCGTTCCCGATGAAGTCCTCCAGTCCGTCATGGACGACTACAGCAACAGCCGGGTCGTCACCGTCAACTCGATCGTGGGCAAGTACCAGCGGATGCAGAAGCAGCCCGAATGGAGCGACGCGGAGTACGCCGCGCGGGTCAAAGACGATTCTCTGGACTTCGATCGCCGCGTCCAACAACTGAAAGAGCGGATCCCCGAGAAGCTTGATCGATTTGCAGTCCGCGATGCCGTGCGCACCCACCTTGCCTGGAGCTACCGCTACACCCTCCCCGCCGATGAGCAGGCCAAGGTCGAACAGGCACAGGTCACCGTCGGCGACTTCCGCGGCACACCGGCCGAGGTCTCCACGCATTACGCAATGCCCGGCTTCGCCGCCCGCCATCCGGAAGCATTCACTCGCCTGCCCGACGACAACGCCGCCGTGCGCCAGCAGCTCGCCCAGCTCCGCGCACAGATCGACGCAGTCGACACGACCACCAAGAAGATGTACGTCAGCGACATGGTCGAGCAGGGGTACACCGCCGACCAGATCGAAGCCGACTTGCGCGGTGAACGTCCCGGGGCTCCAGTCGGCGGCAGGAAGGCGCTGAAGAGCTTCAAGAAGGGTTGACCTATACGCGCCTTAACCGTCCGCTTCCGGCATTGGCGAATTCATCGCACGACGTCGCCCACCGCATCGGAGTGGCTGTGCCGGGCTGGCGGCTATAAGTCCTGCTGGCCACGCTCTCGGTGTCAACGCTCGAGCCGCTTGTAGAACCAGAACGCGGCGTCTGTGGCATGCGGTGGCACCCACTCGACTCCTTTGAACGGTGGGAGACGAGCTCCGTCAGGAAGCACTGTGAATCCCAGTTTCTCGTAGAAGTTGCGCAGACGATCAACGTCCAGATCGCTCGTAACGCACCCGAACCAGTACTTCGTGCCGCGCACCTTGAGAATGGATTCTGACTCGGAGATGAGGGCACTGCCGATCCCCGTTGATCTTGCAGAAGGATCCACGGCGATGAGGTCTAGCTCAGCATGCAGAGGCGTCAGGCGACGAACCTTGTCCATGTGCTCGTCTATCCCCTCCGGTGCCATGAACGCTGCGGACGCGATCTGCGTGTAGCAGGAAAGTAGACCGGCGATCAGCTTTCCTTCCTCGCGGACCGTAAGCGCAATCGTTTCGTAATGTCTGTCCCACTCAGGTTTTGGAACTGCATCAGGGGCAATATCGTGAAGATGTTCCGCGAGGAAGTCGCGAAGCTCCATGCGCTCTTCTGCCGAGCTGGCGTGGGTGATGTTCATGGTCTGAGTATCACCCATTCCGCTGTCTCGCGTGGCGCGAACGGGCCTCAATAGTTGGTAGCCGAGGCGAGGTCCATTTCGGTGGGGAGCCGTACCTTCTCCAGAGCTCTCATTTTTGCCTGCGCGGGCTCACGTAGCTCGATGGGCTGGCCGGCGAGACGGGAGACCATCGCGGCGATGACGACGGCGTCGGCGACGTCGTTGCCGGTGATCTCGGCTTGCTTGTAGGTGGCGGCGGCGGTGACGAGCACGAGGTCCTTGCCGGCGTTGCCCTTGCCGGTCGCGTACATCATCCGTGACGGCGGGGTGACCTCGGTGACCGGGACGCCGCGAGCTTCGAGCTTCCCGACGATCCACCACCATAGCCCGGAGCGGTCGTGCACCTTGCCGGCGTTCCGCATCCCGTAGGCGGGTGATTCGATCCCGACTACGTCGGCGTCATCGATGAGCTCCAGGATCCCCGCCGTGATCTTCTCCATGCGCTCGAAGCGGGTGCGGACCGTCTCCGTCCCCGGAGCGGGCGGCTTCGACGTCACGGTCGCAGTCTCCACTCGTTCGGGGGAGCGGACCACTGCCACCCCTGTGCTGGTGAGGGAGGGGTCGATCCCGGCGACGATCATGCCGCGTCCCGCTGCTCGTGGAGGTGTTGGCTGTGGGTGCGGAGACGCCGGAGCCCGCGCTGCAGGTCCGACTCCAGGTCGACGGCTTCAACACGGACGCCTGTGTGCCGGCAGCCAGTCTGGATCCGGGTGTGGAGTTCCTCGCCGACGGGGCTGAGAGTCTCGTTGCCGTCGTACCGGTTCCGCATCATCGTGTCCGGAACGTTTCGCACGTCTACGCTCAGTGACGGCCTGCCGCGGTCGATGGTGATGACGGGGATGTAGCTCGGGCCGGTCGGCAGCGCCTGGTCCTGGCACTGCTCGGCGAAGGTCTGCAGCAGCTGGTCCTGAAAGCCCCGTGCCTCATCGAGCGTCGCCGGCCTATCTCCGACTCCGGCGCGGGGGTTCTGGGGCTGAGGGTGCTGCTGCATCCACACGGATAGGGCGTGCTGCTGGGCTGCCGATTCGCACAGCGCCTCGGCCTCGTACAGGTCATCTTCGCCCATGCGCTCGGCGATCGCACGGGCGATCCGGTCGGCGTTCGCAGAGTCGTGCGCTGCCAGGGCCGGGCTCAACTCTGCAAGACGTGCCTCGGCTTCGGTGGGGGAGAGCTCGTGGGTCTCGTAGGCGAACTCCGCCAGGCGGCGATGGACGACGTACGGGTGGTCCGGGTCGCCGTTGATCAGGACCGTCGAACCGTCATCGAGCGTGACGTGCGTGAGCGTGCCGTCGTCATCATGGTGCTCGATGGTGCCATCGAGCAGGACCCGGTCAGCGATCGTCCCATTCTCGTGGAACGTCGAGTCCGCATCGGACGTCGGGTACTCCCAGGAGATCCCTGCGTCTTCGTGATCCCAGCCCGCCGTCGGATCCAGCGGGTCCAAGTCGACGTCGATGTCGGCCTCGGCGCGGGTGGTGGTGGCGAACTCTCCCGGATTGCCCTGCTCGCCGGTGTCTCGCTTGCGGGTGTGCTCCGGCATGGTCCGCTCCTCGTTCTTGTGATCGGGTCTCATCGCGGGCAGTGGGCGAGCACGCATCCTCGCGGGACGGGGTTCAGCTCCACTCGTGTAGACGCAGGTCGTTGCGGAAGTCGCCGAGGCTGGCGCTGACCGTGGAGGAGAGCTCATCGTCGGTGACGCCCTCGTAGCCGGTGTGGGTGAGTTCGAGCGTGCTCGAGGCCGAGTTCCACCTGGCCTCGCCCGGGAATCCCAGGTCGTCACCGAATACCTCGGGGTCGTCGCTGCACGCCTCGAGGTAGGTATCGACCTGCTCGTCGGAGACATCTTCGTCGCGGACGTCCCAGGGCGCGGATCCTTGGCGGTACCCGGAGGTTGGCAGTTGGTCCCGGTTGATCTGGATCGAGACGACGGTGCGCCCATTGGCATCGAACCGGGATTCGACGTGCTCGGCAAGGTAGCGAAGGGCGGGAGACACGACCAAGTCCCGCCCAGGTGCCGGGGACTCGGGGACCTGGACGGCGACGTCGTGCCGGGTAGCGGTTGCGAATTGGCCACCGTTGCCTTGTTCGCCAGTGTCGTGCTTGCGAAGCTTCGTCGTGGTCATGCCCCGTGCCCTCCTCGCTAAAAGTCTCTCGTCCAGGAAGTGGGCGAAGGGTCGATGCGGCAGGACAGCAGCCCGGACGTGGAGGGGCCCCTCGCACCCGTAACTTGCGCGGGTCGAGGGGCCGGCGGACTGTAATGCGCGCTGTCAGGCAGCGGTAACCGTGCGGGCCCTGGTACTGGTGAGGGCCTTCAACTTCGCGGGGCGGAACCCCGACCAGTGATCCCCGTCGGCGACGACGACCGGCGCTTGGACGTAGCCCAGAGACTGGACGGTCACCAGCGCGTCGGCGTCCTCGGTGAGGTCGATGACGTCGTAGGCGATGCCCGCCTTGTTCAGCGCGCGCTTGGTCGCATCGCACTGCACACAGTGGGGTTTGGAGTACACGGTGATGGCCATCGGGGGAGTCCTCACTTCCGGGTGGGGCTGCACGCCGGTCGCTCCGGCGCCGTAGATATGCACCAGGTGAAGTGGGCGGAGGATTCACGAGCTAGTTGCCCGAAGACTCGGGCAGGCGGCTCGGATCCGGGCAGGTGCAAGCGGACTACTGGTCCAGAGAGTGGTCTGCGTCAGCCGATGAGGTTCTGCCGCACCTTGATCATGGTGGCGGAGGCCTCGCCTCCTTCATGGGCCTCGATCAGGCACTGCCAGTCCCCGCCATGGACCCAGGTCAAGTGGGTCATGTGGCGGGAGGCCATCACGCACAGCCTGCCGAGGGCGAGGTGATGGTCGGAGACGGTCGAGGCAGATGCGAGGGGGTCCAGGGCGATCACGGCGTGCCACTGCCCTCCCTGCAGGCGATCCGCAGTCCCGACGGTGATCCCGGGGTAGTTGCCCATGGCGGAGAGGAACCCGGCGATGCCGTTGACGGCCATGTTGTCCCCGGCCACGACGCACACATCGCTCGGGGTCAGCGGGCGGCTCCCGTCGGCGGTGATGACCTCCTGCCCGACGTAGGCAGCTGCCAGGTGGGCGACCTCCGCGTACAGGTCCACCGGATCTGGGCGGTCGATCCGGATGCTCTCGATCTCGTCGTGGCCGACGATGCGACGGTCCGGCCGGGAGGAGTCGAAGGGGAAGTCGTACAGCGGGGCGATCGCGTCGACAGTGCGCTGCCCGAGCCGGAAGGAGGTCGGTAGATGCGCGACCGTCGCGGACGGGTGATGGCGCAGCACGTCGGGGGCGCGGCCATGCGGCGGGTAGGGACTGTCGTCGAACACGGACGGGTCGGCGGTGATCACGGGGCCGATCTGGCCGGGGTCACCGACCATCAGCACCTGCTCGGAGCCCTTCGCCGCAGCCGTCAGCGATGCGAACGTGGACTGGTAGGCCTCGTCCACGATCAGCAAGTCGCAGGTGGTGGAGGTGCTCATGGCCGTCGATGCCATGGTGCGGACGACGATGTCCCCAGCCTGACCTTGGAACGCGCCGCTGCCGGGAGTGTGGATCGCCGAGCTCGAGGCCTTATCCACACCGTTCAGGGCCAGGACGACGGATGCCTGCTCGTGCACGTCGGCCAGCCGCTCAGCAACCGAAGTGGCCGCGGCGCGGGTCGGTGCGGCCACCGTGACGGTCAGGTCCGTGTTCGCGCCGAGCCACAGTGCAGCGTTGACCAGCAGGGTGGTCTTCCCGGAGCCCGGCGGGGAATCGATGATCGTCACCCGCCGCCCCGAGACCGTCTCGTACAGCGCCTGCGACAGCACCGACCCCGGCACCAGCGTCTGCCACGCCGGGACCTGCCGGGCAGAGGTGACTTCCTCGGGTGACGGCTCGACCCGGGGTGCCTTCGACGTGTCGATCCCCAGGGTGTTCAGGTCCGCCGCGCTCAGGGCCACGTCTCCTCCTCCATCCGGTGCTGCGTGCCCTCACCAAGTGGGCGAATCGGAGCGCTTGCAGGACGCCCGGGCAGGCATGCCGGCCACGGACACCGACGGCATCGCGGCTCCTGCGCCGCCTGCATCCCATCCTGCTCAGGCGGGAACCTCCGCCACCGACACTGACGGCATCCAGTCCGGCGTCGTGTCCGTGCCATCCGAGGTGATCAGGGCGATCGTCGGGAACGTCGTTGCCGTCTCCGGCCAGTTCGTGCCGCCGTCGGTCGCGACGATCACCAACTCGGGCTCCTTCTCGAACGCCTCCGGGATCGCGGCCAACCCCAGACGCATGTCCGTCCCGCCACCGCCGGAGGCCGAGCGCAGCACGTCCTTCTCGGACAGGGCGCGCGCCCGGTAGACCGCCGCGTCCACGTCCATGACGAACACGCGGTCGTCGTGCACGCTGCAACGCTGGGCGATCTCGCGGACCTCGCGACCGACCTCGCCGAGTTCCTGATCGCTCACCGACCCGGACGTGTCGCGGATGACCACGATGGTGGGATCAGGGCGGAACGTGCCCGGCAGGATGATCTTGCGGCCCTTGGACCCATCGGGCATCCGCACCCGAACGCTCTGGCGGCGCGAAGCACGTGAGAACGTCTTGAACGTCCCACGCGGCTTCCGGCGCACTGCACGACGCAGGTACCCGCCGATGACCGTCTGCCACGGGATCACGCTCGGCGCGGTCACTTCGACCGCCCAGCGGCCCAGCCGACCGGCAGCGGCTCCCTTGTCCTTGAGGATCGCCTCGGCGACGTTCTGCACGGCGGCGACGACCTCGAAGTCCTCCGCCGGGGGAGCCAGCAGATCCAGGTTCTCCCAAGTGCGCGTGAGGAATGCCAGCGAGGCACGGTCAGCCAGGTCGGTCCCGAGCGTCACGGCCCCGTCGAACAGGTCCCCGGCCAGGTCGTCGAGAGAGAACACGTGCTCCATGTCGGAGGCGTGGGCGCGGCGGGCGAGAGCGTCGTAGAACTCGATGACGCTCAGCCCCCGGTCCATGTCGATCTTCTCCGCCGTGTTCGAGACGGTCGAGGGGAAGGCGAGGCCTGCGTCCTCGAGGTCGTCGTTCACGGCGGCATCGGCGGCCATACGCCACAGGTCGGGGGAGAGGGTGCTATCCGCCTCGAGCTTCGCCACCGACAGCGCGTGATGGTCGAACATGACGTGGTACATGAGGTGGACCAGGACCTGTGCGCTCTCGTCGTCGCTGTAGGCGCGGTCCATCGCATCCACGTCGAGGAACACCCGCAGGCGGGGATCGACGGCGCCGAGGGTCTCGAGGCCCGGCACGTTCACATACCGGGAGGCGTACAGCAGCGCAGCGATGTAGGGGGCGCGCTTCTCGGCGATCGCACGCCACACCGACAGACGGTCCTCCTGGTCGGCGGTGAGCTTCCGAGCGTGATCGGACATGGCGTCCTCCTCCTGGTGGGGTACCTGGGAAGTGGGCGAACAACAGGCCCGAGAGGACAGGGGGCCCCGGGGCGCGCTGTACTACCGGCGGCACTACAGCACTGCCGACGCGTCGTGATCCTGGCTGACTGTCACCTCTGCGCGTAGGCTGGTTCCATGACGTCGAGGCTGGAGAACTACATCGCCGAGGGCAGGACCCTCGATGCCGATGAGCGCGAAATCGCCGCGCTCTTCCTTCAGCAGGTCGACGAGGATCGCCAGGCCGAGGTCGACGCCGCATGGGACGAGACCATCACGCGCCGACTCGATGAGCTGATGAGCGGGAAGGTCGAGCCGGTCAGCGGCCGTGCGACCCGAGCGAAGGCGCGCGAACTCCTCGCTCAGCGCCGCAAGTGATCCTCGACTGGTTCGAACACCCCGAAGCGAGCTCCGAGTACCTCGATGCTGTCGTCAAGTACGCAGATATCGACGACGGCAGGCTCGGTGACGAGTTCGCCGACGTGGCGGATGCCGCCTCTAACCTGATCCTTCAGTGGCCGGATTCGCCGCCCCCGTACATGGGGCGTCAACATGATCCCGTAGTGCGGAGCTGGCACCTCGGAAAGTTCCCTTACCGCCTCATCTACGTTGTCCGCGCCGGCGAGATTTTCGTGCTTGCCTACGCTCACGAGTCCCGGGAGCCCGGATACTGGACGGACCGTCTCAACGGCTGATATTTCCACAGTTGAGCTTCCCGGCGTGGATCCCGGAGCTCATCGCCACGCGCCGATGCTCCGCAGCATCGGACCGAACGTCTCCTCCGCCGACGCAGGGATCTTCGCACCCTCCGGTGCGCGGGAGAGCAGCAGCCGGGCCGAGCGCAGGCACACGTCCTTCCGCCCGGTGACCTCTGCGCAATGCATCAGGACGGCGAGGGCGTCGCGCCACACGTCCAGTGACCCCTGCTCGACAGCGAACGTCGAGACCGCGCCGAGCACCGTGAGGGTTTTACTGGGGTGGTGGTCGCTCCAGTCCTCGACGGTCGGGTCGTTCAGGACGGTGCGGAGGTCGAAGTCCGCCGCCTCGATCCGCCACCGCATGAACGCCTCCGCCGCCGCACGACCCACCAAGCCCCGCAGCGCGGTGGTCTGCACGTCCGTGGCGTCCTCGTCGATACGGGACAGGACCCGGATCGTGTTGTCCCACGAACGCGGCGACGGCCACGCCCCACCCACGCGTGCCGGGTCCGTCGGCTGGTCGTGGATGTAGGGACGGTGGGCGTCGAGGAAGGCGAGCACCAGCGACTTCTCCCGTGCCATCCGGTCCGTTCGGGCATCGCCGTCATCGATGATCCGCTCGGTCGCCGTCGGCCAACCGGAGGTCATGCCGTCCAACCACGCCTGCCGGTCCAACTCCCAGTCCAGGTGAAGCAGACGGTTGGCAATCTGGCTGGGCAGGTCGCTCGAGGTCGCGTACCGCTCGGGCGGGTTACCGTCCAGCACGATCGCGACCGATTCGGGCAGGTAGGTGTTCTCTCCGACCTGACGCTCCTGCAGCACGTTCATGCACGCCTGCTGGACATCGACCTCGCCCATATTGAACTCGCTGAGCAGCAGCAGCCCCTTGTCGGCCTCGACCAGGCGATGCCCCCAGCCGGGGACGGCGAACTCGGTCGTGGTGATCGTGCCCTCACGGACGGTGGGGATCCCGCCGATGTCGGACTTCTCCTTGTGGGCGAGGACGACCGATTCGAGGTGGCGCTTCGCGGCGGTGGCGTAGTCGCGGATGAAGGCGCTCTTGCCGATGCCGGAGTCGCCCTTGAGGAACACGGGGACGTTCGCCGCGATGCTCGCGCGGAAGACTGCTTCTTGAGTGCTGACCATGACCTCGAAGTGGGCGAGGCTCCCAGTCCACGGGACGATCAGGCAGGTGCGGTGGCCATCCCTGCCAGTGCCAGTTCGGCGGGCACGATCCGCTGCACCGGGTCGACCGGCGGCACCCCTCCGTCCCAGGGCGAGGGCTCCTTGCGGGAGAAGCGCGGCGAGGCCCCGAACGGTCCCTCCACCAGGAAGATCTCTCGCCCGTATGCGGAGCGGAACGACCAGATGCCCTTGGCGTCCGGGGTGACCTCCAGGACGAACTGTCCGTGGTGGTACCCGAACCCGGCGACCTTGCCGCCGCGCAGGTCGGAGTCCGGGCTGCTGGGGTCGACCACCCACACGGTGGACGAGTTCCGGAACGGGATTGACCCACCGGGGATGATCAGGCGCTCAGTAGTGGTCTCGTGGCTGGGCCGCTCGGGGATCGCTGCGATCGTCCGGCGGGAGGCGAGGCTGTAGGGACGCAGGGTCTCGTCCACGGCGCACAGGGTCTTCCACTGGTCGCCGAGCGCTTCCATCGCCACGAACGCCTGGGCGTCGTTGAGCGATCCGGGGAGGGTGCGGGCGCGGGTGATGCGGTCGGAGGCGGCGGTGATGCGGGTGCAGAGGCTGCCGTGTGTGCTCGAGCCCCGGATCGACAGCCGGTACAGGTCGCTCAGCCCGGTGCTCGAGTGAGGGTCGGCGACGCCGAGGGCGCGAGCCCATGTGGTGAGGTCGTCGGTGTCTTCGAACGGTGCCCAGTAGCGGGCGGTGAGGGCCCGGGTGATGATGGTGAGCGAGGAGAACCACGGGGTCACCAGGGCGACGTCGAGGACGCGCCGCGCGGCGAGGACGGCGTTGCGCTGGTCGATGGTTGTGAAGCGGGCCTTGGAGAACGCCCGTACCAGCAGGCGCAGGTCTCGGTGGGTTGGCATGACGATCTCGCGACGCGATTCGGACTCGTTGTCCGTGTTCAGCAGCACTGCCGCGATCTCGTGACCCTTTAGCGGCCCGTCGGAGGTGCGGACCCGGCCCTTGTCGACCCAGACGAACAGCTTCTCGCGCACGTGCAGGCTGGGCAGCGTCTCGGACATCCGCCGTATCGGCCGACCGGTCCGGGCGGCCTCCTGGCGGCGCTGCGCGGCGTACTCGGCGGCCTTCATCGTGCCGGTGGTATTCACGCCGACTCCTCCGGGTCGACCAGCCACCCATCCGGGGTCAAGCAAGCACCGAGGATCGTGACGAGCACGCCGCCGAGCGCGAGGAGCAACGAGGGCAGGCCGCTGTCCCAGAGGAACGCCACGGCAGCGCAGAGCGCTCCGAGCATCGCGGCCACCTGCGCCGGGCGTCGACCCCGGTGGGTGGGGGAGTTTTCTGGTGCGGTGGTCGAGTCCTCTGCGTCCATGCCCTGCCAGTGGGCGCGCGGGTTCCCTGGTGGGACGGTCAGGAGACGATCACCTTGCAGGCATGGTCGGTGGCGGAGCCGTAGTAGCGGCCGCAATCCTCGCACTGCAGGGCGACGTCGATGCTGGTGTTCCCGGCCCGGCGCACGTAGGTGTTGTAGGCCTTCCCGACCGACGACGAAGACGCCACCCGCCCCCACGTGTCCGGATCCATGTCGTACACGTACGCGCCGGTGGGGTTCGCCTTCGACGGCTGCATGACGATGGTGGCCTGCTGCGCCTCGGAGTTGTAGCCCATCTCCTTGATCCACGTCGAGGCGGCGCGACGAGTGTCCACGCCGTTCCCCGCGGCGCGGTGACGGTAGGTGGCTACGAGCTGGGCGGTGTGCTCCCGCGTCAGGGTCGGACGGCGGGACTCGAGCGTCGCCCGGACCGACTCGGAGACCTGGGCCTTCCGCTCAGGATCGAAGCCCGCAGGCATGCTCACCTCGAAGGAGCGACACCGCTTCGAGATCCGCACCGCGCTCATCATCGAGTCACCCTCCGGGCCGGTGTACTCGATCGGCATCTCGAAGGGACGCGACTCATCGCCGGTGTGCTCGGCGACCTGGCCGGCGAACCGCCGCACCGAGGCGTGCGACGGCATCGTGATCGCGTAGTCGTCGCCGGTGTAGGTGCGCCGCTGGGGACGCCCGTCCTCCCTGCCCATCGTCGGCACCGTGCCGGAGGCATCGGTGAGCTGCGCGGCGCGATCCCACCACTGCGTCGCCGACTGCTCGCCGCCATCAGTCGCCGCGAACCGGGACTGGGGGACCGCCACCTCGGCCTCCCCGCGGGTCAGAGTGCCGAACTGGCCCCTGTTGCCCCGCTCACCGGTATCGCGCTTGCGGATCTTCCTGTCCGTGCTCATGTCGCCTCCTCCTGATTGGTGTGCTCACCAGGCAGAAGTGGGCGGGGCCAACCCCGAGGCGCTCTCGAGCTCGTCGACCGCCACCTGCATCTCGAAGGAGAACTCGCGAGCACTGGCCCGGACGGACTCGTCGAAACGCAGCTGAGCGAGCCGGCGGACCGCGGACAATGCCGAGGCGTAGTACTCGTCCCGTGCCGCGAGGATCCAGAGGGCGGATCGCTCCTCGGGCCGAATCAAGCCGGGGGAGTCCAGGAGGGTCCGACGCAGCGCCTCCATCGCGGGAACGCCGCTGAGATCGTCCGCGAACAAGCATCGGAGTCCCGGGTCCGGCACATCGAGCAGGGCGGCAGCAGGATCGACGGGATAGCTCGGCGCCAGCTGCAGGCGCGGACGGATGATCCCGAACAGCAGCTGGCGGAAGCGTCGCGTGGGGATCGAGCGGCCGAATATGCCTGCCGTTCAGCGATCAGACGGGACCGGAACTCTCGCGCCCCATCACCCGGCGGCACCGGCACGAGCAGGTCGGGCCCGCGCCGGCAAATCCGCACGCAGCAGTCACCATTGGCAGCCTTCTCGATCCGATACGGGGGAGAATTCGAGGAGAGGAGAACGACGATTGTGTCGCCGCGTGCGCTGGTCATGCCATCTCGAAGTAGGCGGGACCCACAACGTTGTCAAGACTCGGATGGCGCCTGCGTCGACTTAAGGAACATTCTTTCTATCTTGCCGACCAGAACTTGTCGAGGCTGACGTTCAACTTTCTTGCCACTCGGTGGAGATCACTCCGACGCTGTCGATCGCGAGACATATAGTTTACAATTCGCGCACACTTGAGCATCATAAGCGGAAGTACGCGTGTAGTGATGCCGCTTCGAAAGTCAGTCTCGGCGTGCGCGTGATAGGCCACCTTATTGTCGCCGATGTCGTCCAGATATGCATCAACCAGATCGATTCCCGGGTGCACGACTGAAGAGTACATGCGGTAAAACACATATAAGTCGATCAGACCGAGAGAGTTTGCCATCGATTCGAGGCTACGGGCCTGGTGGCCAGAGCTGGTTTCGAGGTCTGTCCACGTCTCGAGCGTGATGTTCTCCCTGTCTATCGGGATCAGAGAGCTCTGATTCAGCGTCTTCAGCATGTTGCGGCGCTGGTGCTCGCTCCTATTCAAAGCGGCTGCTGCGGCGTCGTCATAACGATCGACCCAGATGACCCAGAGGGTTGTTTCGAGCGCGGAGCGAGCAACCGGCATCAGCGTGATTGGGAGATCGTCCGGGAGGTATGGTCGGATCACGGAAGCCTGCTCGAAAAGATGTGTCGTGAGAGTGACGAGCATGTGTGCCTGGGGCTCCGACTTCAGGAACTCGGGGCGGGGATTCAGGATTACCGTACCGGCATCGACCCAGGACTGCCAGATGCTGGTGAGCTCATCCATGGCCTGAAGCACATCTTCATTACTGACGTCAGCAGGTTGTCCACGGGAGATCATGGCAAGACCCTAACCCGGAAGGGGTCGCTCTTTACGCTGTTCTGAGATCGTCGACCGCGGCGGCACTTGCCCCGGTCCGAGAACCCGTGGCCCTTCACGGGACCAGGGGTCGGACTCGGCGGATCGAGCGCAGCGCGTCGAGCTGGCGGATCGAGTCGCGAATGTCGCCGAGAGCCCGATGAGCTTCCGAGGGCTCGAACCGGTCCCTCCACGCGGTGATCTGGCGGTCGTAGCCGTCGCGGAGCATCTCCTGCTCGATGCCGGAGGCGTCGATGGAGCGGTAGTGCAGGCGGGAGAAGGTCTGCGGTGCGTGCCGGGCGAGGAAGCCGCGGTCGTGGGTGATCGAGTTGCCGCCGAGCAGGAACGGGCCGGCATGTCCGACGGTGAAGCGGTCGATGGCGCCGGCGACGAGCTGGTCCGCGACACGGGGGTCGTGTGCGTCGGGCCCGTGCATCGCGTCGATCAGCCCGTTGGCAGTGTGCATCTCGCGCACGAAGTCGTTCATGCGCTCGATGGTGGCGTCGACGTCAGGGCTGGGGGCGATGACGGTGTCGAAGGCGCCGATCTCGGTGAGGTCGTTGCGGGTGACGACCACGGCGATCTCCAGCAGGTCATCGGTGGCGGGGTCGAGTCCGGTGGTCTCGGTGTCGATCCAGACGATCAGATCGGGGTTCGCGGCAGGCATGGGTTCCTCCTCGGTGGTCGTGCCGCGGAAGTGGGCGCGGATCGACTCTGATGGGACGTCCCGCGGTAGGGGAGGGTCGCCCACTGGCCCCGGCATCAATCCTGAACGGAGCCGCTATGACTACCACTGAGCTGACCACTCGCTCCGAATGCGCCGCCTGCGGCATCCCAATGCAGCGCACCTGGACGGACGACCTCACCGACTACACCTGGCGAGCCGTCGATGGGTCGATCGTCGGCACCGCCGAGGACGTGCCGGCCGGCGCTCCGACCAACACCCCGGAGCTCCTCGAGCTGCTTGCTGAACGCGGCGACATGCACTCGTACTCGACAGTGCTCGCCCGCTACCAGCTGGGGCACCTCGAGCTGCCCTGGGAACACATCCACCGAGCCATCGAGCCCGCCTCGACGATCGATCCGCAGGACGTCCCCGAGTGCCACGGGTGGCCGATGCGCGCCGCCCCCGGCGCCTGGATCTGCCGCGTTGACGGCGCCATCACTCGCCGGGAACTCGCGGCCGACGGCCAGCATCCGCAGCAGGGATCAGGGCAGCGGGGATGAGTGCCATCATGGACGCCGCGTTCGAGTCGTACCGGATGATGCGCGCCGACTTCGAGCTGCACCGCCACGCCCGCTTCCTCCGCGCCCACACGGAGCTCCGCGGCGAACTCCTGAACACCGCCGGCCGCGCCGCACGCATCGACCCTGCCTCCCTCTTCATGGGGCCCTCGTCCCGCGTCGTGCGATACGCCTCCGAGGAGCTCAAGGCCTGGTTCGAACAGCATGGGCGGATCACGGTCGAGGAGTTCGAGACTCAGTGGTGGAACGGACGCGACAGCAGCCTCGGTCAGCAGTTCCACGCCTTATTGGCCGAGATCGCCTGACCGGCTCACGCGTCAGGGCCAGGTGAGATCGTCCCTGTGTGAACCATCCGAATGTGCAGCGCTACGCCGACCATCTCGCCGGCGAGGCGATCGAAAGAGCCGTGCACTCGGTGACCATCGGATACCGCCTCACCCTGACCGGAGCACCACCCGTCGAGGTCGCCTCATGGCACCAGGACCCCACTCTCGAGCTCTACACCGTCCGCATCCGCGCCGACGGCGACGAGCTCACCCTGACCGTCCCCGACTGGGGTGCTCGGACCGACGAGATCGGCCCCTTCCTCCGCCAGTGGATAACCGAGCACGTGCACCTCGAGCAGGCGAAGCTGCGCAAGGGGTGCCGACGCCCGGATCCGTACTGGGTTGAAGCCTGGCGCCGTACGCACCCGTGGCTGTGAGGTGTAGGGACGGGACATGAAGAGCCCCGCCGGAAGCCGGTGACCACCAGCTGGCGGGGCCAGTTGGAGAGGCGGATGGGCCGGTCCCTCTCCGGACGACGAGCCGAGTCTCTACGATTCGCCGAGACCTGAAGCCGAGGGGTGCACACTCGGAATCGGGTCTCCTATTCGCAGTAGTGGGCGCGGACCCGGTCACGCAGGACGCAGACGCGACTCCGGATCTGCCCGCAAGTGTTGGAGACGGAGTGCTCGTCCTGGCGCAGAAGGCGAAGGCACGCCAGCTCTCCGATAATGTGACCCTGAACAGGTGCGCAAGGGAACAGGGAGATCGATGTGGCGAGGCTGAACCTCAAGGCGGTCGAAGAGCGGGTCACACCGCTCGGAGCCCGTGACTCCTACGACCGCGAGTTCCTTTTCGAGCTGCTGCTCGCCTATGGCAAGCCCAAGGGCAACGTCACCCGGCTGCGCAACGGCTCGCTGAACGTCGCTGCCGAGCCTGAACGCGAGGTGGCTCAGAAGAACGTCGTCTACTTCCGCGAGGCAACCGGCGATCCTCTTGCCGAGGTTGAGGAGCTGCGCAAGGCCGCACACGTTGTCCGGTTCAACCCCCGGTTCGTGATCGTGACGGACTATGTTGAGCTCGTCGCCGTCGACATGAAGACGGGCGAGAACCTGGCGATCCCGATCCACAACATCGACAAGCACTTCACCTTCTTCCTGCCCTGGGCTGGGATGGAGAAAGCTCTGTACGTCGCCGAAGCCCACGCGGATGTCAAAGCCGCCGAGCGTATGGGCAAGCTCTTCGACGAGCTCCTGGCGACGAACCCCGATCTGTTGAAACTGCCGCATGGCCGGCATGCGCTCAATGTCTTCTTTACCCGCCTGCTGTTCTGCTTCTTCGCGGAGGACACGGGGATTTTCGGGGAGAGCCAGTTCACAAACGCCGTCGGCTCCCACACGCAGCTGGACGGTTCGGACGTCGATGGCTTCCTTAACGATCTCTTCGTCGCGCTGGACACCAAGGAGCCGTCCGCGAAGCCGACATATCTCGCTGACTTCCCTTACGTAAACGGACGGCTGTTTGCTGCGAAGGATACGCAGGTGGTCCCGAGCTTTACGAGGCAGGCACGCCAGCTGCTCATCGACCTGGGCACGCTCATCTGGCAGGAGATCAACCCGGACATCTTCGGATCGATGTTCCAGGCGATCGTCACACCGGGAACACGGTCCGACCTCGGTCAGCACTACACATCTGTGCCGAACATCCTTAAGACGATCGAACCTTTGTTTCTTGATGAGCTCAAAGAAGAGCTGGACTCCTGGTTCAACAGCGTGAAGAAGCTTGAGGCACTTCTCGACCGGATTAGTGAGATAAGAATCTTCGATCCGGCCTGCGGGTCGGGGAACTTCCTCATTATCGCATACAAGGAGCTTCGGAGGCTCGAGCACGCGATCCTCGAGCGCCTTGCAGAACTCGATCCCAAGTACGTGGTGCTGTACGCCGAGTCACGCATCAGCATCGAGAATTTCTTCGGCATTGAAATCGACGACTTCGCCGTCGAGGTGGCGATACTCTCGCTTTGGATCGCGAAACATCAGATGAATGCCGAATATAAAGATAAGTTCGGCGTCGCTATCCCGCTCATCCCCCTTAGGGAAGCGGGGCAGATCCAGGCAGGTAACGCGATCACGACGAAGTGGTCAGAAGTCTGCCCGGGAGACAAAACGTCCGAACTCTACGTTATCGGGAACCCCCCATACTTAGGTAGTCGAAACCAGTCCGCTGAGCAGAAGCGCGAACTTTCGACTTTGACACCTAAATACAAAAGCCTCGATTATGTGTCAGCATGGCTTATTAAGGGCGGTGAGTACATTCGCGAAACTAATGCGCAGGCCGCTTTTGTGACCACCAACTCCGTTACGCAAGGCGAACAGGTTGGGATTCTTTGGCCGCAAGTACTCGGAGAGGATCTGGAACTTGGGTACGCCTACACTTCGTTTAAATGGTCGAATCACGCCAAGAACGCTGCTGGCGTGACATGTGTCGTGGTGTCGCTGAGGGGGCGCTCATCGGCGACGAAGTACATTTTCACCGATGAGATCCGAGTTGTGGCTGAGCGCATCAATCCGTACCTGGCAGACGCACCCGATATTTGGATCGGAAGGCGTAGTGCACCGTTGGCGAATCTGCCCAGACTTGGATTCGGCTCGATGCCGAACGACGGTGGAAATTTGATCCTCACCGATGCCGAGAAAGACGAGCTTCTCGCAGTTGCGCCGCAGATGACTCCGTACGTCCGCGGCTTTAGCGGCTCCGAGGAGTTCATTAAGGGAAAGACGCGCTGGTGCCTTGTTATTCCTGATGACGCACTCAAAAGCTCAATACAAATACCTGAAGTACGTCGCCGCATTGAGGGGGTTCGAGCACACCGACAAAAGAGTACCGAGAAGTCCACCAAGGAAAAGGCTGCAACGCCGAACCGCTTCTATTTTTGGGCGCACCGCGAAGCTGATTCCGTTATTGTTCCTGCAACCTCGTCAGAACGTCGTGAGTATATCCCTATCGGCTACCTCGATCGCACTACAGTTATTTCAAACTCAGCTAACGTGGCATACGGGGTTGCGCCGTGGGTATTTGCGCTTCTAACGTCCAAGACTCACATGGTTTGGGTTAAAGCGGTGGGGGGAAAGATGAAGACCGACTATCGATATTCGGGGACAATTATCTACAACAACTTCCCCGTCCCGCCGCTCTCCGAGGAGATGGAGGAGAGCCTGACGGTCGCCGCTCTGCGGGTGCTCGATGTACGTGAGTACCACTGCGAGAGAACACTGGCGCAGCTCTACGATCCTGATCTCATGCCGGACGAACTTCGGGCGGCTCACGGCGAAGTGGACCGAATTGTAGATTCCATTTACTCCAAACGCGCGTACGAGACGGATGAGGCGCGACTGTCGGACCTCTTCGCTATGTATGAAGCCATGATTGCAGAGGAACAGTCTACTATCAAAGAGCGGGTAGCGAAGTGAGTAGATCAGTGAACATCGTCGATGTCGCGTACGCGCAGACAGGCGCGTCGGTCAACACCGATTCTCTGGGGATGCGGGAGATGCAGCAGCGGGTGTTCGCAAAGCGGGTCTCCCAGCACCTGCTCATCAAGGCTCCTCCAGCGTCGGGCAAATCCAGAGCGCTCATGTTTGTCGCCCTTGACAAGCTCTACAACCAGGGGCGGAAGAAGGTCATCGTCGCAGTCCCCGAGCGATCGATCGGTGCGTCGTTCTCCGCAATGAAGCTGACCGCGAACGGCTTCTTCGCTGACTGGGAGATCAAGCCCGAGCACAATCTCTGCACGCCTGGCTCCTCGGCAGGCAAAGTCGATGCGCTCATCGACTTCCTCAACGGTCCCGATGCCACCCTGGTCTGCACGCACGCGACGCTGCGGTTCGCTTTCGAGCGGCTCACTCCGGACGCCTTCAACGGCACCGTCCTCGCTATTGACGAGTTCCACCACGTCTCCGCCGACACGGAGAACAGCCGCCTGGGAGCGTTGCTGCGGGACGTAATGGCCGGCTCGGACGTGCACATCGTTGCGATGACGGGTTCGTACTTCCGCGGGGACTCGGTGCCCGTCCTTGCCGCGCACGACGAGGCGAAGTTCACTGCGGTCACGTTCAACTACTACGACCAACTCAACGGATACCAGCACCTCAAGTCGCTGGGCATCGGCCACCACTTCTACCAGGGCCGGTATACCGAGGCCATCCATGAAGTCCTAGATCTCGATAAGAAGACGATCCTCCACATCCCGAACGTCAACAGTGGAGAGTCGACGAAGGACAAGATCGAAGAGGTCGGGTTCATCATCGACACGATCGGTGAGGTGCTCGACACCGAAGAGGGCACTGGGATCATCCGTATCCGACGGAAGGACACCGGGCAGGTACTACGGGTCGCAGATCTGGTCGACGACACCGACCAGAAGAAGCGGGCGGACACCCTGCACTACCTCGCCACGGTCGCCTCGAAGGATCGCGACGCTGCGGACATCATCCTCGCCCTCGGCATGGCGAAGGAAGGATTCGACTGGCCGTTCGCAGAGCACGCTCTCACTGTTGGGTACCGCGCCTCTCTCACCGAGATCATCCAGATCATCGGCCGTGTCACCCGCGACAGCCCCGGCAAGAGCCACGCACAGTTCACGAACCTCCTCGCAGAGCCAGATGCTGCGCAGAGCGAAGTCACCGTGTCGGTGAACAACATGCTCAAGGCCATCACGGCCTCGCTCCTCATGGAGCAGGTACTCGCCCCGAACCTGGACTTTAAGACCAAGCGCACCGGCGACGACGCTGCGGAGCCTGGCACCCTCAAGATCAAGGGATTCAAGGAACCCTCGACCGAGCGGGTCAAGCAGATCGTCGAGACCGACCTGAACGATCTCAAGGCGAACATTCTGCAGGACGATTCGTTCGCTCGCGCGGCTGCCGGTCACGTGGATCCCGAGACGACCAACAAGGTGCTCATTCCAAAGATCATCCGTGAGCGCTACCCAGACCTGGACGAGTCGCAGATCGAGGAGCTTCGCCAGCAGGTTGTCGTTGACTCGGTGATCAAGAATGGCGAGATTCGCGAGGTTGGCGACAAGCGCTTCGTGAAGATGGCCGAGAAGTTCGTCAACATCGATGACGTCAGCATCAATCTCATTGACTCTGTGAACCCGTTCCAGCGAGCGTTCGAGGTGATGTCGAAGTCCGTGACCCCCTCGGTGCTACGGATCATCGAAGGCGCCATTGCCGCGACGAGGGTTGACATCAGCGAGGAGGAAGCCGTGGCACTGTGGCCGAAGGTCCAGCAGTGGGTCAAGGTCAATGGTCGCCGGCCGGACCGCGGCTCGGATGATCCTACGGAGAAGCACTACGCCGAGGTCTTGCTGTTCCTCCAGCGTCGGAAGCAGCAGCGGGACGCCCAGCAGCGCGTCGAGAGCGCGGAGGTGGCGGAATGAGCACGCCGGACAACAAGGAATCTGCTACGTCGAACGATGCGGCTCTAGATGCACTCTTCGACTCTGACATCGATGGTCTGCTCGACGCTCCGGAGAAGCCCAAGAAGGTCACCTCAAGTGACCGACTCGAGCGCGCGTTCCTGGAGATCGTGGCATACCGCCGCGAGCACGGCCGTAACCCGAGCTCGACGACACGCGAGATCGCTGAGCGCAAGCTCGGAGCCAGGCTCGACGGGCTGCTCGCCAACCCGCAGAAAATCGACGCGCTCAAGCACCTCGACGAATTCGAGCTGCTCGCCGAGCCCGAACCGCCTAGCTCGCTCGATGAGCTTCTCGACAGCGATGAACTTGATCTGCTCGACGACGACTCCGGTATCCTCGACCTCTCGTCACTGCCCGCCCGAAAAAGTCCTGCCGAGGACTTCGACGTCGCGCGGCGCAAGAAGTCGGAAGACTTTTCAAATTTCGAGCACCTGTTCAAGGCCAAGCACACGGAACTCGCCGACGGGACCTACCGGCTGATCCCGTTCCCCGGGGTCCAAACGATCGTCGAGGGTGCATTCTTCGTCTTGGGCGGCATCCTGCTCTTCATCGCGGAAGTTGGCGAGACACAACATCGCGTCGTTGGAGGGAAGCAGGAGCAAAAGCAACGACTGCGCGTGATTTTCGAGAACGGCACTGAATCATCCCTGTACCGGCAGTCCCTCTCAATCCGCCTCCACGAGCAGGAAGGCCTCGCCCTCGCACGCACGGGTCACGATCTGAGTGAGATTGGCGATGCAGACATTCAGACCGGTTACGTCTACGTACTGCGTTCGCTCAGCGTTGACCCGCAGATCGCAGACGTTCCGGACCTGTACAAGATCGGGTTCTCCCGCGGCCCGGTCGAGAAGCGAGTCGCGCGTGCCGAGCACGAACCGACCTACCTCATGGCCCCCGTCGAGATCATCGCGAGCTACCGCACCTACAATCTCAAGACCTCAGCACTCGAGCATCTCCTGCACAGAGTCTTCGCCGCCGCCCGGCTACGAGTCAGCCAGGTTGGTATCGACGGTCGGATCTACGAGCCCTCGGAGTGGTTTATCGTCCCTCTGCCTGTCATCAATCAGGCAATCGATCTGATTTCATCGGGCGACATCGTGCACTTCGTCTACGAGACGGGATCTCGTCGGCTCGTCGAGCGCGGCTGACGCGCTCATTGCCCTCGCGAACGAATACTCCGGGGCGTCGACAGCGTCGCTACTTCACGCACCTGGTTCGTGTGGGGCTCGGAGTTAGAGCTCCGGACCCTCATAGGTTGCTGCCCACTCCATTAGGCGGGCTTCGAGGCGTTCCCGGTTGGGAGCTCGAACCTGATCGTCAGAGGATTCGCTGCCTTGGGCGAGGTCCACGATGTCGCCGAGCGGAGTCCCAGTCAGCTCCACCAGAAGCCCGAGAACGAGATCCGAAATGCCCCACAGCACGTTGACCTCAGCGGCACCAGACGCATAGAGGCCACGTAGCCGGTCGTCCGTCATAGGTACGTTGCGAACGCTTCGTGGGCGGATCCCCGTAAGGTCCAATGCTCGGCGAAGTGGTGCGAGCGCGGCAAGGTCCCCGAGAATGAACGGGTGGTCAGGCCCCAGGTCCATTGAGAGCAGAAGCAGCCCGATCCACCCATCGCCATACGGGGTGTTCCCATAAATTGTGGCGAATAGCTGCGGGACGAAGGTGGACAGCGCGCCAGCGAACGCGGATGGGTCGGATCGCCCGTCGAGGCGGATGATCTGGAGGTGGAGCGTGTTGGCGTTCAAGAGATCAAACTCGTCAAGGGGGTGCAATGAGACCTCGGTAAGGCGGGAACCTTCGGCGAGTTCCAGAATGTGTCCGAGCTGGCTCATGCGTCCCACTCCTCGTCATCTGCGTCCTCGCCGGTCCATTCCGCAAGTTCGAGTGCCGCAGCGATTAGATCAGAGCGGGCTACATCAAACGCGAGTCCATCGTGGCTGGGTACGTCGCTCGTAGGGTCGCTGATGATGCTGAACTCGAGCGTCACGGCGCGATCGGTTGACTCGACGACGCTGATCGAGAACTGGGCTTCGTCATCCTGGAAGGTCGGAACCGTCAACTCGGGATGCGCCTCCTCGGCCGCCTTCATCCAGAAGTTTCGGAGGACGGCGATCGAGTTAGGGGCCGGTGTCCGGCCGAGGTAACGAACCATGCGGTCAGGGCTCAGCAGCTCGATATCTACTGCAGCCGGTCCGTGCTCGTCTAGCTCAGGAATAGGGAGTAGGGCAAACGCCGCGCCAGCCTCGGAGAGCAACCTTACGGGTGACGGGTTCTCTCGTTCGCACCACCACTGGAGTCCGCAGATCTCGCATTCTCGGTCGCAGGATCGGAGAATCCCTTGCCAGTCCACCCACTCGGGGTCTTCGATCTCAGACCGATCCTCGAAAGGTCCGGCGACGAGGTGTCGGACGTTCTGCGAACCACAGCCGGGGCAGATGCCACGAGGAGCGATGTATGGCTCCGGCGGCAGATCGGTTGCGAGGATGATCATGGACAGGACGATAGGCCACGGAGCCGACAACTGCTCCAGGATCGCCACGGTCTGAAGTTGGGTAAGTCGTAGAAGTCCTTGTAGCCGATCGGGCTCGCACGGATACTGAGGGTCTTAGCTGACCATCCGAGGAGTCCGCGATGTGTGGCCGATTCACGCTTCAGTTCGAACTGGGCATTATTTAGCGGACGCAACAGGGCAGGCTGAACCTTGTTTCTGCCTATGAGGGTTCGGCTGGGTTCCTTTCAATGGTCTGTCGGGGCTCTCGATCAGTCACGTCATCGCCGGGCAGATCCAGATGCTGCATCGCCGCTGGCAGAGCCCCAGCCCCGCGCACGTCGACGAAGGCAGAATCTGCCCCCGTCTGGCCAGGCTTGATGCATCATTGTTGCAACGGATGCAATACTGGCGTCGTGGATCAGAACCGCCCTGGTGTATCTCCGCTTCGCGAGCTCCGCAACGTGCGTGCGCTGGACGAGCATCGCTTCGTGTTCGACGCGATGCTCTCCGGTTGGGCGGATCAGCAGAGCAGCCGAGGGCTCTCCGAGCGGACCATCGGGAGTAGGGAGCGAGTCGTCCGGTCTTTCGAGGAGTTCGCTGGCCGATACCCGTGGGAGTGGTCTCCTGGAGATCTTGAGGACTACACCACGCGCGTGATGTCGCGGACGCATCCGGCGGCTCGGTCCACGATCCGGGGCTACCACTCCATCATCCGTCTGTTCTGCGACTACCTCACCGACCCTCGCTACCAGTGGTCGGTGGATTGCGAGGAGCGGTTCGGAACGACGCCGCAGCAGGTCTGCCATGAGTGGAACACGCTCGCACATTTGCTCGGCTATGAAGGACGCGCACAGCGGCGCGCTCTGACCTACGACGAGCTCGAGACGTTCTTCTCCGCGGCCGACCAGCGAGTCGAAGTCATCCTCCGACGCGGTCGAAAGGGGGCCCTGGCGGCGCTGCGCGATTCCCAGATCTTCAAGACCATCTACGCATACGGGCTGCGTCGCGCCGAGGCGGTAAGGCTAGATGTAGCGGACCTGAGGCCCAACGGTGCGGCCCCGCGGTTCGGACGCTTCGGAGCCGTGGAGGTGCGCTGGGGGAAGGGAGCTCACGGATCGGGCCCAAGGCGCCGCTCGGTGCACACTTCCCGAACTCGACTGGATCACGGAAGGTCTGGCCCAATGGATCGACCAGGCTCGTCCCCGCTTCACTACCGAATCAACGGGCCCCCTGTGGCTGACCGAACGAGGGACTCGGGTCTCGTTGCGCTACATCGACCTTCGCTTCGCCCAGATCCGTGACGAAGCCGGGCTACCCGGGGAGCTCAGCGTGCACGCTCTACGCCACACCTACGTCACGAACCTCATCGAGTGGGGGTACGCCGAAAAGTTCGTGCAGGACCAGGTCGGACACGCCTACGCGTCCACCACCGCGATATACACCTCTGTCGGCGACGACTTCAAAAACCGCATGATCAGCCAAGCACTATCACGCATCTACGGAGGAAACCATGCCGACGACTCCCACACCTGACGCCCCGATCACCTGGAAGCTGCGCCAGATCATGGCTACCTCGGGGATGTTCAACACCACCGATCTGATCGACCCCCTACGAGACCAAGGCGTACAGCTCTCCCGCGAACAGATCTACCGCCTCGTGACCAAGACTCCCGAGCGATTGAACGTCGAAGTGCTCGCCGCACTCTGCCGAATCCTTGACTGCACTCCAAACGACCTCATCGAGATCCCCCAGGTCCAGGTCCAGCGACCACGCCGAGCAGCAGGAGCAGCGCAGCACACCGGGCCGACGATAGGCGATCTGCGCCCCGTCCGGCCTCGGCTGCACCGCCCAAACGAGTGAGTCGGCAGAAGGTCACGGTTCAGATCGGCTGTGACCGCTGTGCTCGAGAAGTCGCGGCCCGGTACGTGATCCTCGAGCAGCGCATCTGCAACGCCTGCTATTCCAGGCTTCGTCGGCACCCCGGTCGCTGCCCGAGTTGCGGCTACATCAAGGTTCTTGCCTTCTACGATCCATCTCGGCAGATCGTCTGTGCGGCCTGCGCTGGCGTACCGCCACGATTCGCATGTACTACCTGTGGGGGCGAGGAGCAGCTCACCGGTTCGCAGTGCGGCACCTGCCGGCTGACTGCTCGCCTCCGTGACGTGCTTGCGGACGGTCACGGTGGCGTTCACCGGGGCCTGACGTCGCTGTACGACCATCTCCTGACGGCTCGTGATCCACGCTCGGTCGTACGGTGGCTACGGCGGAACCCCATCGGAGAGACGCTGCGCGCAATGGCTACAGACCAAGCCCCGATCAGCCACACCACGCTCGACGCGTTACCCCCCTCGCCTCGAGTGCGCTACCTACGACGCATGCTCATCAGCGCCGGCACGCTACCCGCGATCGATGTTCGACTGAACGACCTCGAAAACTTCGCCGCCACGTTCATCGCTGACCTTCCTGCCGAACACGCGGCCATCGTCGGCCAGTACTTCAACTGGGAAGTGTTCCGTAAGCTCCGCCAGCGATCCTCGAAGCGGACTCTCTCGACCGGCGCTTACGACACACGCGCCACCGATCTGCGCAAGATCGCGAACTTCCTGTACTGGATAACCAACCACGGTCTTGACCTGCCCTCATTGAGTCAGGCCACGGTGGATCGGTACTTCGCCGGCCATAGCTCGCAAGCTGCCGTCGGAACGTTCCTGAACTGGGCAGTGCGCCGGGGATTAACCGGCCCAGTCACCGTGCCTCGTCGCACACCTACCATTCCCTCGACTACGGTTCCGGACGACACCCTCTGGAGCAAGGTTGACCTCCTCATCGAGGACGACAGCATCCCTCTAAGCAGCCGCATCATCGGCCTGCTCGCCCTCGTGTTCGCCCAACGGCTCTCCGACTGCGTCCGCTTGCACCTCTCCGACATCACGGCGCACGATGGAACCATTCGCATCGCCTTTGGTACGACTCCGCTCACGCTGCCCGAAGCCATCGCGGACCTGCTTAGCCGACATCTCGAGGAGCTGAGCGGTCACCGACCGTTCGTGGGGGATGCACCAGAATGGCTGTTCCCCGGAGCCACGCCCCAGCACCACACCAGCGAAGCCAACGTCGCCCTACATCTCGCCCGCCACCGGATCCAGATCCGGAAGGCCCAGCAGGCACGGATCGACCAACTCGTCCAACAGGTACCGGCCAGCATCGTCGCGGACACCCTCGGCATCAGCATCAACACTGCCATCAGGCACGCGGCTCGCACGAACGCGACCTGGGGTGCCTATCCGGAACTCCGAGCAACACCACCGCAGGATTAGTGCAGGGCCGAACGATGCCGTGCCCCGGGAATCTGGGGGGACTGATGCGCAGGTAGGTGTCACGTGATCTGTGGCGCTGAGGAGCGTTGCAGGGAAGGATGTGCACCATGCCTGCTCCCTACCCCCAGGAGTTCCGGGACGACGTCGTCCGCGTCGCGAGGAACCGTGAACCTGGTCAGAAGCTCGCCGTGATCGCGAAGGACTTCGGGATCTCCGAGTCGTGCCTGACGAACTGGATGCGTCAGGCTGACGTCGAAGACGGTGCCCGGCCCGGGAAAACTCGGGAGGAATCGACCGAGCTGCGCGATCTGCGTCGCCGGAACCGGCTGCTCGAGCAGGAGAACGAGGTCCTGCGCCGCGCGGCCGCCTACCTGTCCCAAGCGAACCTGCCGGGAAAAGGTTCTACCCGCTCGTGAGCGAGCTCGCCGCAGACGGCATTCCCGTCGCGGTGTCCCTGCGGGTCCTGAAGCTCTCCCGCCAGCCCTACTACCGCTGGTTGCACCAGCAGGTCACTGCAGCTGAGCTGACCGAGGCCTATCGAGCCAATGCCCTGCTGGATGCCCATCGCGACGATCCGGAGTTCGGCTACCGCTTCTTGGCCGGCGAAGCCGCAGCAGCAGGCGTAGAGATGTGTGAGCGCACGGCGTGGAGGATCTGCCGGGACAACCAATGGTGGTCCGTATTCGGGAAGAAGCGCGGCAAGAATGGAAAGCGGCCCGGTCCACCGGTCCACGATGACCTCGTGAAGCGCGAATTCACCGCCGACGACGCCAACGAACTCTGGCTCACCGACATCACCGAGCACTGGACCGACGAGGGGAAGCTCTATCTCTGCGCTATCAAGGACGTCTTCTCCGGCCGGATCGTGGGCTACTCCATGGACTCCCGAATGAAGGCTCGCCTCGCAGTGAACGCCCTGGGCAACGCGGTATCGCGGCGCCGAGATGCGGCTGGCTGCATCGTGCATTCCGACAGAGGTTCGCAGTTCAGAGCAAAGAAATTCGTCCATGCTCTGAACCGCCACCACCTCATCGGCTCGATGGGCCAGGTCGGTGCCGCCGGTGACAACGCCGCCATGGAGTCCTTCTTCGCCCTGCTCCAGAAGAACGTCCTGGACCGCAAGCGCTGGCAGACCAGAGAAGAGCTGCGGACCGCGATCATCACCTGGATCGAACGCACCTACCACCGCCGACGCCGGCAGGCCCGACTGGGTCGATTGACCCCCATCGAGTACGAGACCATCATGAACCCGACCGTCAGTCTGGCGGCCTAACCCCAGCTGACACCTGATCGCGCATCAGTCCCCTGTGCGTCGTGCGCCTTGATGAGGGCGGGGGACATAGCGAGTGGGTTGTAGTGGTCGGCGAGGGAGCGGTCCGGGTACTGGGCCCTTGCCTCGAGAATGCCTTTGCCTGCTTCGATGATCTGCTGCCGTACACGATCAGTGGGGTTCGGGAGTGGCAGGTTGCTCCAGACGACTGTGGCAGAGAATCGCAAGTCCGACTTGATGCGGCCTCCTGTGGCGCGTTGCGAGGCGGCGCACTCCGGAACGGGCAGCGCCGTCCCTTCGTTTCGCTTCTCGTCGATACCAGGCATCGACAGACCCTGGTTAGGTCTGCGGGCCCGCGCGATCCTGAACTACGTAAGCAATACACACACGTAGACAGTTCGCAGAGGAGAAGAAGATGTCGGATCTGGCTGGAAAGGTCGCGGTGGTTACAGGATCGGCCCGCGGCGTCGGCAAGGCGATCGCCCAGAGGTACGCACGCCTGGGCGCGAGCGTCGTCGTCAACTACTCGAGCGACGAGCAGAACGCGCGCCGCACCGTCGAGGAGATCGAAGCGGCCGGGGGCGACGCGATCGCCGTGCAGGCGGACATCGCGACGCCGGCGGAGATCGACAGGCTGTTCGCAACCGCGGTCGAGACGTATGGAAGCCTCGACATCGTCGTGGCCAATGCCGGTGTCGAGATCGTCGATGAACCGGTTCTCGACGCGACGGAGGAGCAGTTCGACCGGCTGTTCGCGATCAACTCCAAGGGCGCGTTCTTCACGCTGCAGAAGGCGGCGAAACTGCTGACAGACGGCGGCCGGCTCATCAACATCGGCTCGAGTTCGACGGTGAGCCCCGTACCCGGCACCGGTCTGTACTCGTCGAGCAAGACCGCCTCGCGCCAGCTCGTACGGGTGCTCGCCCTCGAACTGGGCCCGCGGAACATCACGGTCAACACGATCCTCCCGACGGTGATCGCCGGGGCGGGTGTGTTCACACAGGTCACCGAGGACGACGAGTTCCATCAGGTCAACGCCGGGATGCGGCCGCTCGGCGGGCGACCCGGCACTCCGGAGGATGTCGCCGACGCCGCCGAGTACTTGGCCGGCGACCTCGCCGCCTGGGTCAGCGGACAGGCGCTGCTCGTCAGCGGCGGCGCCGTCCAATAGCATCCGCGAGAACCTTGGTCGAGTCGAGAGTCAGGAGCGAGAAGATGGCACGCAAGAAGGTCGATATCAGCATCCCGGATCTGTCGGGTACGCGCGCCGTGGTCACCGGCGCGAGCGACGGGATGGGCCTGGGCATCGCCACCCGCCTGGCCCGTGCCGGCGCCCAGGTGATCATGCCGGTCCGCAATCTCCGCAAGGGAGACACCGCGATGGCGAAGATCGTGCAGGCCGTTCCAGGGGCCGACGTGTCGCTGCGCGACCTCGATCTCTCGTCACTGGCCTCCGTCGCCGCCCTCGGCGAGACCCTGCGTGATGAGGGTGCGCCGATTCACATCCTCATCAACAACGCCGGTGTGATGACCCCGCCCGAACGGCAGGAGACCGCCGACGGACTCGAGCTGCAGTTCGGCTCGAACCACCTCGGGCACTTCGCGCTCGTGGCGCACCTGCTGCCGCTCCTCAAGGAGGGGCGTGCACGGGTGACCTCGCAGATCAGTGTCGCGGCGAATCAGAACTCCATCAACTGGGACGATCTGAACTGGGAGCGGTCGTACAACGGTGCTCGTGCGTACAGCCAGTCGAAGATCGCGTTCGGACTGTTCGGGCTCGAGCTGGATCGACGCAGCAGGGCCAACGGCTGGGGCATCAGCAGCAACCTGTCGCATCCTGGAGTGGCTCCGACCAATCTGCTGGCAGCTCGCCCGGAACTCGGCCGTTCTCGCGAGACGCCACGCCGCAGGCTCATCCGCAAGCTATCCGAGCGCGGCATCCTGTTCGGCACTGTCGAGACGGCGGGCATGCCCGCCCTCACGGCGGCGACCGATCCGGCGGCGAAGCCGGGCGCGCTGTACGGGCCGAGCGGCCCGGGCCATCTCGGAGGGGCACCGGCCGAGCAGAGACTGTACTCGCGTCTGCGCGGAGCCGAAGATGCCAAGCGCATCTGGGATGTCTCGGAGCGTCTGGCCGGGGTTGAGTTCCCGGCGTCCTGACGCGGGACGGGGCTCGGGTTGGCGCGGACGCCCCCCGGAAAGCAGGATGATGCGCCGCCCGGCACCCGGCCTGGCGGCGCATCATCCTGCCCGCTTGACGAACTACATATCACTCCGCCGCGTGCGGGTCGCTCGCGTTCAGGGTCTTGACGACCTCGGCGTAGTCGCCGCGCGCCTCGCCGTATCGCAGGAACTTCACACGCTCGACCTGCACCTCGGTCACGTCGGGCTCGTCGCGCAGGATCGAGATGACCTCGTCGGCGAACGCGTCGAGCGGCATCGCGAACGAGCTCTCGCTCTGACCTGGCATCAGGTCGGTCGCCACCGACGGCGGCTCCAGCTCCACGATCCGCACCGAGGTGTGGGCGAGTTGCAGTCTGAGCGACTCGCTGAGCATGTGGATCGCGGCCTTCGTGGCGTTGTACGTCGGGGTCACCCGCAGGGGTGCGAACGCAAGCCCTGACGAGACCGTCATGATCGTCGCATCCTCGCGAGTCTGCAGGTGCTCGATGAACGCTCCGATGAGTCTGATCGGGCCGAGCAGGTTCGTCGTGACGGTCTCTTCCGCCGTCGAGACGAAACCGGACGGACGGGTCCAGTCCTCGATGCGCATGATGCCCGCCATCGCCACAAGAACGTTCAGGTCGGGGTGACGCTCGATGACCTCTGATGCTGCGGACGCGATGGATGCGGCATCCGTCGTGTCGATCACGACCGTGTCGATCCCCGGATGCCGGGCGGCGATCTCGGCCAGCAGCTCGCGGCGACGTCCGCCGACGATGACCGTGTTACCCGCATCGTGCAGTCGTTCGGCGAGAGCGAGGCCGATGCCGCTCGTCGCGCCCGGGATGAAGATGGTGTTTCCGTTGATTCGCATGTTCAGAGTCTCCGCCGCGCAGGAGAGCCCTACCAGGGACCGCTTATCGAGGGATCGTCGATCCCTGGATGCCGTCTCGCAGTGCGTGCATCATGGAGGCATGGATCGTGAAGCCCTGGCCGAGTTCCTCCGCCGTCGTCGCGGTGAACTGCAACCCGGCGATGTCGGCCTCACATCAGGACCGCGACGCCGAGCGCCGGGTTTGAGACGTGAAGAGGTCGCGCAGCTCGCCCTCATGTCGACCGAATACTACACGCGCCTCGAACAGCAACGCGGACCGCAGCCGAGCACTCAGATTCTCTCATCGCTCGCCCGGGCATTACGGCTCACGGCCGACGAGCGCGACTATCTCTACCGCACGGCGGGGCACGCCGTCCCCGATCGCCTGGGGGCCACCGGGCACGTCGCACCGGCGCTGCACCGCGTCTTCGATCGGCTCTCCGACACACCTGCGTTGATCATCTCCGCCCTCGGGGAGACCCTGTTGCAGAACAGACTCGCTGCGGCGCTGCTCGGCAATAACGCTGGCGCGACAGGGTGGGAGAGGTATGAGTCGTGGCGATGGTTCGTCCACCCGGAAACGGGCCGGCAGCACTATCCGCAGAGCGATCACGCTCGACACAGTCGGACCCTCGTCGCCGGTCTGCGCGCAGCGTACGGTGCGATGGGAACCTCATCGCGGGCCGCCGAGCTGGTCTCGGAGCTGCACGGGAGCAGTGCGGAGTTCGTCGAACTCTGGGAGCAGCACGAGGTCGCCCAGCGCTTCGCCGACCACAAGGTGATCATCCACCCCGAGGTGGGGTCGATCGAGGTCGACTGCCAAGCGCTGTTCACCGAGGACTGGTCGCAGGCGCTCCTGGTTCTCACCGCCGAACCGCACAGCGAGGACGAGGAGAAGATCAGGCTGCTCGGCGTGCTGGGGGTTCAGCGGTTCTCCGCCTCGCGACAGTGACGAGCCGTCAGAATCAGACGCTGACCGGGTCAGTGTGAGCCTGGTACAGCCTGTGCCTGTATCTGGCGCTCGCCCGAGCGCAGAGTTGTCACCATGACGAACAACATCAACACCACTCCCGTCGGCCTGCTCGCCGGCAAGGTCATTCTCATCACCGGCGCGAGCCGCGGCATCGGCGCGGCCGCAGTACGCCTCTTCGCCGCTGAGGGCGCCTCGGTCGTCCTCGCCGCTCGTGGCACGGAAGCCCTCGACCGCATCGCCGATGAGATCCGCGAAACCGGCGGCACTGCGGACGCCCTCGCCCTCGATCTCGCCGACCCGTCGAGCATCCGCGCCGTCGTCGGCAGTGTCGAGAAGCTGCACGGACGCCTCGACGGAGCGTTCAACAACGGTGCAGCCCCTCAGCAGCAGTTCGGTCCGGCCGACACCACGACCGACCACGACATCGACGAGCAGTTCACCGTGAACTTCCGCGCGCACTGGATCGCCATGAACGCCGAAGCCGCTCTCATGCGCAGCAACGGCGGCGGCGCCATCGTCAACACGTCGAGCATCGGTAGCCGCCGAGCGAGCCCGGCACTGCCCGCCTACGGCGCCATGAAGCGCGCCCTGAACAGCCTGACCGAGACGGCAGCCGTGAGCTGGGCGGCCGGCGGCATCCGGGTCAACGCCATCACCCCGGGCGCCACGGCCACCGAGATGATGGACATATGGGAGGAGGCGGCGCCCGGAACCCTCGCGGCTACTGCCGCTTCCGTGCCCCTGGGCCGGCTCGGCGAGCCGCGTGAGATCGCCGAGGTCGCCGCCTGGTTACTCAGCGACCGCGCCTCGTATGTCACTGGCGCGATCGTGCCCGTCGACGGCGGCGCCGGGGCCTGAATCCGATCGCGAGATGCGCGAGCGGTATGCAGCCGAGAGCCTCGCCCACGGCGGCCGTCCTCTCGGATGTCTGGATCTGTGCGGCCGATGAGGGCTGGTGAGGCGCGAGATGCTGGCGGTGAGGTTCACAATCGGATACTGGCCTTCCTGACCGAGGGCACGCTCGAGGAATGGTTCTCCCCCAGCAAGCTCAGGGCTGAGCAGAAGGCGCCACTGCCCGCGGAGCTCGAGGAGGCCTCTACCGCGATCGCCGGATAGCTCGTCACCCGCCCCGTCAGCCTGAACGTAGTCCGAGGATCTTTTGATCCTTTTTGATGTGGGCGCTGCCCTTTATACTTTTTGTATGCCACGCAACCTATTCAAGCCGTCGTTCGGCACCTACCCACACCTCCTTGTCGGCCGCGACCAGCTGATCGACGAGTTCGAGGACACCTTCGACGGGATCCTAGACCCTGCTGGCCTAACGGTCCTCCTGTCCGGACAGCGCGGGATGGGCAAGACCGTGCTGCTCGACGCCTACCGACGAGCGGCCGAGGGCGCCGGATGGCTGGTCATCACCGAGAGCTCGAGCAGCGGACTCCTGGAGCGCCTTACTCATGACCATCTGCCGCGCCTGCTCCAGGAGCACTCCAGCAAGCCGCCGGCACAGCTCGGGTCCGCGAGCGGAACGATCGGCCCCCTCGGGGGCAGCGCCTCGTGGACCGAGCGCTACCCCGCAGAGTCGACGCTCCGATCGCAGATCACCGAGCTCACCGACGCTCTCCAGGCCGACGGGAAAGGCCTCGTCATCACCATCGACGAGGTCCAGGCCGCTGACATCGAAGATCTCCGCAAGCTCGGCGAGATCATCCAGTACGGCCGCCGAGAGGAACGTCTGCTCGCCTTCGCAGCGGCGGGACTCTCCACTCCCATCGAAGAGCTGCTCGACCACCCAGGGGCGACGTTCCTGCGCCGCGCCGAACACCACCCCATCGGCCGCGTGAGCCGCGCAGAGGTCCGAGCCGCACTTGCGGGGACGATCGCCGACAGCGGGCACGAGATCGACGTCCACGGGCTCGACCTGGCGGCCGATGCCGTCGACGGGTATCCCTTCATGATCCAGCTCGTGGGCTACCACACCCTCAAGGCCCACACGACCGCTGGCCCGATTACTACCGAGGACGTCGACACTGGAATCGCCGCTGCACGACGCCGCCTCGGCCGGCACGTCCACACCCCCGCCCTGCGTCCGCTATCGAGCGTCGACCGCACCTACCTGCTCGCCATGGCCCAAGACGACGGCCCTTCCCGCACAGGGAAGATCGCCGAGCGGATGGGCGTGAGCGCCCAGTACGCCGGCGAGTACCGCCGACGCCTCATCCGCGACGGCATCATCGAGTCGGCCGGCCACGGACAAGTCCGCTTCACCATCCCCTACACCGCGGACCATCTGCGCGAGCATGCCGCTCACAATGCACTCGAGGGCCTCGTCGACGAGGACACGTGATCCCTCCCTGCCATCGGAGAATGTCTTCCCGGTCGCGGTAGGACAGAACTTCCGCAGTCAGCCCACCCGCTCCAGAACAGGAACCGCAACATGTCCATGACTCACACTGAAGCGCCCTGGGTTCCGTTCCGTGGTTAGACGGTCGCGGGCGCGGTCGTCGTGGGGTGAGTGTAGGACGCTTCGACTTCGGCCGGGGTGCGATAGTCGAGTGCTTCGTGCAGGCGCTTCGTGTTCCACCAGGTGACCCAGTCCAGAGTGGCGATCTCGACGGCGGTCGCTGAGGGCCAGGTGCGGCGTCGGTGGATGAGCTCGGCTTTGTAGAGGCCGTTGACGGTCTCAGCCAGGGCGTTGTCGTAGCTGTCTCCGACGGATCCGACCGAGGCCTGGACTCCGGCGGTGATCAGCGCATCGGAGTAGGCCAGCGAGACGTAGTTGCTGCCCCTATCGCTGTGATGGATCAGCCCAGTCCGAGACGCTTCTGCGGGGAGGTCTGGAGGCCTGCTCGAGAGCCTGCAGTGGCAGTGCCTCAGTGCGGAGGCTGGTGGCCACTGCCCAGCCGACGATCCTTCGCGTGAAAACGTCCGTGATGAACGCGGTGTAGCAGAACCCGGACGGGATCCGGACGTAGGTGATGTCAGCGACCCAGAGCTGATTCGGTCCGGCAGCCGTGAAGTTCCGCTCGACCAGATCAGGACGACGGTCCAGGCCACCAGCAGGGCTCGTCGTGAACACCTTTCGACCACGGCGTATCCCGCACAGACCAGCAGCTTTCATCAGCCGAGCGGTCTGGTCGCGGCCGACTTCCCATCCGGCACGGCGCATCGCGTGATGCATCTTCCGATACCCGTAGACGCCGTAGTTCTCGGCATGAATCCGACGGATCTCTTCGACGAGCACCTCGTCACGGACCGCTCTGGCCGATGCCGGGCGCTGCTTCGCGGCACGGTATCCGCGAGAGGTGAGGAACCCACGTTCCGTCGCGCCCAGGACGCGGCAGATGGCCTCGACCCCGAAGTGATCGCGATGCCTATCGATGAAGGCGATCATTTCGTCG